>CAKRVQ010000056.1 GCA_934408795.1 uncultured Eubacteriales bacterium | reverse complement strand
ACTTTGTAATCGAAAAATCAGTGCGACCGTAGGTTGACAGTTGTCGACGCGCCTTGGTGTCTGTGAAAATACATTTTAGTATTGCACGCAGAGTGCGTTGCTGCCGGATGCATTGTCGAAAGTCGGGAAATAATCTGTTTTTGTTATAAAATTTGTTTGGTTTGTGTTGTTTCGTATTGACAAATATGTTGTTTTGAGATAAAATGTTCAGTGGATAGGTGTGTTTGATCATTGAAACTGATCATCGACATACGTTTCGGTCGAGACCGTGAATCAGTCTGATCCGAGGCAGCAATGACCGCACCTTGCGGATTTTACTTTGCAAGTCAGTCCCGTATTGCACACCGCACCCTGCACTGCGTTTTCTGCGCCTTGCAAGGGGTGTGTCCTGCAAGGTGATGAAAGCACTTGATTGTTGAGAAATTTGCAAGGCGCTTTCAAGCGTTCGTGGACCGACCCGGGGGCAGCGCCGCGCGCCCTTCTTCAAAGGGCGCAAAGCAGGCACGGACGGCGGATGTTGTTTTATATCCATAGCTTTTTCTGAGTTTCGTTGGTGTGGGGGCACGCAGGTGACCTTCCCGCCGCCCCCGTGCCCGCCGGATGTGCGCCTTCGGCACACATCGCGGCGCTGCCCATGGTCAATCCCGATGCTTGCCGCAGCGCAAGGCAGCTCTTTATCCTGCCGGGAGGGCGAGTCTCCGCGCTGCCTTACGCAACGATGCGATGAACTTCTATATTGACTATAGTCTTCATTTGTTATTTACATCTTAGATCGGCATACTGAAAGTAATGAGACGCTAAGCGTCGAACACAAAACAAGGAGGAGCCCGTATGGAACGCTGGTATTCAAAAGAACTCCCGAGGTCGGAGAGGATCCCTAAGCTGATAGAACATCTTTATGAACAGATGCCGCAGATCGAAGCCGACAGAGCGGTGTTGCTCACCGAATCATATATGAGAACAGAGGGTGAGCCGATAATATCGAGAAGGGCTGACGCGTTTGCTTCTGTTCTGGATTCCATTCCGATAACCATAAGACCTCTTGAGCTTGTTGTGGGAAGCAGTACGGTTCGTCCGCGCAGCTGCCAGGTGTTTCCCGAATTCTCATATGAGTGGCTTCAGGGTGAATTTGACACAATAGAGCATAGGAAAGCCGATCCTTTTTACATATCGGAAGAGACGAAAAAGACCCTTACTGGCGTTTACGGATATTGGAAGGGCAAAACCACAAGCGAGCTTGCAAGCGCTTATATGAGCGACGAAGCAAAGACGGCGATAGAGCACAACATGTTCACTCCGGGCAATTATTATTACAACGGCGTCGGGCATGTGACGGTAAATTACGGTCAGGTTATAAGCGAGGGACTTGAAAGCATAGCGGAAAAAGCCGAATCGGAGCTTGCTTTGTGCGGTCAGGGAGATGCCGATTATGCTTCCCGCACCGCTTTTCTGAGGGCTGTAATAAAGAGCATAAAAGCGGTCTGCCGCTACGCCGAAAGGTATTCAAAACTTGCAAAAGAGACCGCCTTGAACGAGTCCGATGAGAAAAGAAGAGCCGAACTTCTTACGATAGCCGAGAACTGTGCCCGCGTTCCGGCAAAACCCGCGCGCAACTTCTGGGAAGCGTGTCAGTCTTTCTGGTTTATTCAGCAGCTGCTCCAGATGGAGTCGAGCGGTCATTCCATTTCTCCGGGCAGATTTGATCAGTATATGTATCCGCTCTACAAGAAGGATATCGAAAGCGGAAAGATTACAAGGGAGTTTGCGCAGGAGCTGGTCGATTGTATATGGGTAAAGCTAAATGATCTTAATAAAGCAAGAGATGCTGCGTCGTCCGAGGGCTTCGCGGGATACAGCCTCTTCCAAAATCTCATTGTCGGCGGTCAGGATTCGGAAGGGATCGATGTAACGAACGATCTTTCGTTTATTTGTATAACCGCCTCGATGCATGTCCGTCTCCCTCAGCCGTCACTGTCGATAAGGGTATGGAACAAGTCACCTCATGACCTGCTCATACATGCCGCCGAACTGACGCGGACGGGTGTGGGACTTCCCGCTTACTACAACGATGAGGTCATAATTCCTTCGCTTGTCAGCAGGGGACTCACCCTTGCAGATGCCAGAGACTATAATATCATAGGCTGTGTAGAACCTCAGAAGGCGGGCAAGACAGAGGGCTGGCATGATGCCGCGTTCTTTAATATGTGCCGCCCGCTTGAGCTTGTATTCTCCAACGGATACGACCTCGGAGTAAAGGTGGGCATTGAAACCGGCGACGTGAACACATTCAATACATATGAGAAGTTTGAGGATGCATATAAGAAACAGATGGAATATGCGATCTCACTTCTTGTGAACGCCGATAACGCCATTGACAGAGCGCATGCCGAGCGTTGTCCGCTCCCGTTTGAGTCTTCAATGGTTGAGGACTGCATCGGCAGGGGACTGCCGCTTCAGTGCGGCGGCGCGGTCTATAACTTTACGGGACCGCAGGGGTTCGGAATTGCAAATGTGGCAGACTCGCTGTGGGCAATCAAGCAGCTGGTTTATGAGCAAAAAAAGTACACACTTGCACAGTACAAGGAAGCGCTCGATAATAATTTCGGAGAGCCTCTGTCTCCTCTTGAAACCGAGAGGATATGCGCTTCGATAGTAAAGGAGCTTGCAAATAAAGGCAAGGTCTGCAGTGCCGATGAGATAAGGTCTATATGCGAGAGCGTGGGAAGGAATCCGTCCGAGCCCGAGAAATAAGCACTTTACGACAGGCTTAAAAAGGATATCGCGGCTTTGGATAAGTTCGGAAACGATGTCCCCGAGGTGGACTACTTTGCAAGGGAAGCTGCGTATTTCTATACAAGACCTCTTGAAAAATACCGCAATCCGCGCGGCGGTATGTTCCAGGCGGGACTTTATCCGGTCTCTGCAAACGTTCCTCTCGGTGCACAGACAGGCGCCACTCCGGACGGGCGCCTTGCGGGTACACCGGTTGCCGACGGCGTTTCGCCTGCGGCAGGAAGAGACACTCACGGTCCGACCGCATCCTGTAACTCTGTCTCCAAACTGGATCACTATATTGCCTCAAACGGGACCCTGTTCAATATGAAATTCCATCCTTCGGCACTTAAAGGCGAAAGCGGTCTCGAAAGCTTTGTGGCGCTTGTAAGGGGATATTTCGATCAGAAGGGCAGTCATATGCAGTTCAATGTCGTTGACAGAGAGACCCTTCTCGATGCTCAGAAGCATCCCGAAAGATATAAGTCGCTTGTTGTGCGCGTGGCAGGGTATTCCGCATTGTTTACAACACTTTCACGCTCTCTGCAGGACGATATAATAAGCAGGACCGAGCAGCGCGGCTTCTGATAGCGTGACCGTCAGGTTCGGGAAAAGCGGGCAGACCGCTGAAAAAGCAGAGCGGCGGCACGCCGTGATTCCGTTTTCGGCGAATTATCTTATAAGGAAATGTTCCTATGAATGATTATCTTGATACGACCGGGCGCATATTTGACATTCAGCGCTTCAGCGTCCACGACGGTCCGGGAATAAGAACGATAGTATTCTTAAAAGGCTGCGTGCTGAGGTGCAGATGGTGCTGCAATCCCGAATCTCAGAATTATAAAACCGAGAAGCTTACGGTCGGCGGAGTGACAAAAACCGTGGGCGAAGACATTACCGCCGCAAAGGTCCTTGAGACGGTTGAAAAAGACAGGATATACTATCGCCGCAGCGGCGGTGGGATGACACTCTCGGGCGGTGAGACCTTCTGTCAGCCCGACTTTGCGCTCGCTTTGTTTAAGGGCGCCAAGGAAAAGGGAATAAATACGGCAATCGAGACCACGAGTTGTGCGCCCGCCGAAACGATACTTAAGATACTGCCTTATATAGATTATTACCTTATGGATATAAAGCATATGAACCCCGAAAAGCACAAAGCCTTCACGGGCAGAGACAATGCTATGATCCTGCAAAATGCGGCGATCGTTGCCGAGAATGCCGCAGATATGGTCATACGGGTGCCGGTCATACCGACATTTAACGATACTCCCGAGGAGATTGAAGAGATAGCCCGTTTTGCGGCGGGTCTTAAAAATGTAACAAAAATACATCTTCTTCCGTATCACAGACTCGGACAGGACAAATACGCCGGTCTCGGAAGAAATTACGAAATGGGTCATATAACTCCGCCGACCGATGAAAAGATGCAAATACTCAAAAGGGTCGCGGAACAGTCGGGACTCACATGCGTGATAGGGGGATGAAAATGGAAAACACGATCTATGATGTGTTAAGAAACGACGGCAAGGCACGCATCATTCAGGAAATCGTTCCTGGTAAGCAGATAACCATAGCACATATAATCGCAAACCCCGACGAAATACTGTATGTCAAGCTCGGTCTTGACCCTGCGGGTGAGTATTCAAAAACCGCAATAGGCATCATAACGATGACACCTGCGGAAACGGCGATCATTGCAGGGGATATAGCCACCAAGGCATCGGGCGTCGATCTCGGCTTTGTCGATCGATTCAGCGGCACGCTTATCGTCACGGGGACCGTGTCACAGGTTGAATCGGCGGTTCGTGCAGTGGCGGAGTATGCGGAAAATGTCCTTCATTTCACGGTGTGCGATATAACCAAGACCTGACGGGAGCTCCCGCGATGAACAAGCTGATACTTATCGGCAGAAGCGGAGCCGGAAAAACAACGCTTATACAGGCGCTCACGGGCGAGAGCATTTCTTACGACAAAACGCAGACCGTCGAAAGGCGGGAGTTCCTTATAGATACCCCGGGCGAATATGCCGAAACCAAGATACTCGGCGGCGCACTTGCCCTCTACAGTTATGAAGCTGATATTGTGGGACTGCTGATAGACGCAAACGAACCGTTTTCCCTGTTCGGACCAAACATTGCTTCAATGGCGAATCGCGAGGTCATAGGAATCGTCACCGGATTGACAAAAAAGAACGCCGATCCGGACAGAGCCGAACGCTGGCTGAGGCTTTCGGGGTGCAAGAGAATCTTCAGGGTCGACTCGTTAACGGGCGAGGGAATAGGCGAACTGAAACAATTTTTGACCGATTATGATCCTAAAGCAGAATTTCACAAACGCTTTTACGGCAAATAATAGGCGAAACAACAACTTTTTCGATAAAAAACAACAAAAAACAACATTTTTGTGTTGACTTTTGTTTGAATGGCATATATAATTAAACTGTAAAAAACGCATATAAAGGAGAAAATCAAAATGGCATCAGAATACGAGATCAAAAAACAAATCTGTGACATCGGCAAGCGCATCTACGGTCAGGGAATGGTTGCGGCAAACGACGGCAACATCTCCGTAAAGCTCAACGATCATGAGTTTCTTTGCACCCCTACAGGCGTGAGCAAGGGCTTTATGACTCCCGAGTACATATGCAAGGTTGACGCTGACGGTAAGGTGATCCAGGCGAATCCCGGATTCAAGCCCTCCTCCGAGATCAAGATGCATATGAGAGTTTACAAGCAGAGACCCGATGTTAATTCGGTCGTTCATGCACATCCCGTTTATGCTACGAGTTTTGCTATTGCGGGAATTCCGCTTACCCAGCCGATCATGCCAGAGGCTGTTATTGCACTCGGATGCGTTCCTATAGCCGAATACGGCACACCTTCTACCGATGAGATACCCGATGCGGTCGAGAAATACCTCCAGCATTTTGACGCGGTACTTCTTGAGAATCACGGTGCTCTTACATATTCCGATTCTCTTCTGAATGCTTACCATAAGATGGAGTCGGTTGAGTTCTATGCGAAGCTTCTTTATCTCTCCAAGATGCTCGGCGGACCTAAGGAGCTCTCCAAGTCGCAGGTTGAAAAACTTTATGAGATCCGTCGTAAGTTCGGTCTCAAGGGTAAGCATCCTGCCGACCTCTGCCCGAATGCCAAGGAAGGCAAGCCCAGCTGCCATGGCTGCGGAGGCTGCGGCGGAAACGGCGATTGCGGTTCGTCAAGCGAGGATCTTATAGCCGAGATCACCAAGAAGGTTCTTGCTCAGCTCGGTAAATAATCGTCGGTGACGACTATGTACGATACTGACAGTATTATCAGAGCGGTAAAAAATGCCGTTAATGAGTATACAGGTTTCGGCGGGTCTGAAATCACCCTGGAGCTTGCACTTCATCTTACCGAAGAGGTAAAGAAAGAAGCAGTGCGGCTCGGTGTAAAGGCGGTCGTGGCGGTAGCCGATGCAGGAGGAAACATCATATCTCAGCAGAGTATGAACGGAGCCTTCATTGCAAGCCGTGACATTGCCGAAAACAAGGCATTTACTTCGGTGGCACTCAAGATGCCTACTAAAGATCTGAGCAAGCTTGCAGCACCCGGCGGAAGCCTTTACGGGATACAGAATACAAACGGCGGCAGGATCGTCATCTTCGGGGGAGGAGTTCCTCTTGTCTCGGGTGACGGAAAATTGATCGGCGGCCTCGGTGTAAGCGGAGGTACCGCGGAACAGGATACCGCTCTCGGCGATTACGGAGCAAAAGTATTTAATAAATTGATTTAGAAGGCAGGATCTATATGGAAATCAATACCAATGATATTGAACAGATCGTCAAAAAGGTCATCAGTTCAATGAACGGCGGCGCAGCGGCTGCACCTTCTGCCGCACAGGGATCGGTCGGCGGCATTCCCGAAAAGGCACATGTCGCGGTCCTGACATCCCTTGAGCACTTTGATGTTAAGGAATATCCGATCCCCAAACTCGGAGACGGTGATATCCTTGTAAAGGTCGAAGGC
>CAKRVQ010000055.1 GCA_934408795.1 uncultured Eubacteriales bacterium | reverse complement strand
TCATTATCAAGGATAAGAGTCCTGATGATCCTTTTATCGGGGTCGCGTCCGCTGCTCTTTTTGAACGCATCAAAGCAAAGCGTCGGATTGAGGCTCAGATCGTTGCCCGAAGGCAGGCACATACCGACCGACGGACCATCATCGGTGTTTTCTTTAACGGGGCACTTTATATGGTCGGTCAGGTCAACACTGCTCACGATTCCTTTTTTATTGGTTTTGTCGGCAATCACTCGGTCGCCCGTGATAAAATCGAAAAACTGGTCGCGGTCTTCTTCATTGTCAAACACGATCAGATATTGCGACCAAGTGACATACTTTGCCTTCAAAATGGGTTCAAACGCCTCCCTGATCCTGATACCCGGCACTGCCTTTTTGTTCAAAGCCGCAGTCAGCATTTCATCCGTATACGCGTCATCGGTTATCTTAAGGTCGGCAATTTCATAAACGCTCTCAAACCCGAGCGAAAGCGGAAGTGCAAAGGAGACATACGGGTGCGGACTGAAACCCTCGGTATACCATATCGGCACATCGGCCATGCGAAACAGTCTTATAAAGTATTTATTGATATCGAGGTGAGATATAAATCTCATTCTTCCGGTCTTTTCAAATATCAGTCTTTCGTTTCTCATAGCACACTCCGACTCCGCAGACCGCCGCTCCGCAGCCTGCGCATTTTTCACGACAGTTAGGCGTTGTTTTCTCCTCGTGGGCAAGCTTGTTCTCGTTTATAAGGAATTTCTTGGAAACAAAGAAATCCAGGTGATCCCACGGCATCATTTCGTCATAGCTTCTTGTCCTGTTTGCATAGAAAGCAGGATCGAGCCCGCAATCCTCAAAAGCCTGCATCCACTTGGAAAAGTCAAAAGACTCACCCCACGAGTCAAATTTGCAACCGAGCGCAAAGGCACGTTCAAGCACCGCTCCGAGTCTTCGGTCTCCTCTCGCGAAGGCCCCTTCAAGCAGACTTGTATCCGATTCGTGCCAACTCACCTGAACTTTTTTGGTAGTGAGTGACGAAACGAGCAGCTTTTGTCTTCTTTCTATTTCATCGCTCGTGATCTGCGGTTCAAACTCAAACGGTGTAAAGGGTTTGGGCACGAAAGTTGCAAGGCTTACCGACACCGTGACTCCTCTGCCCTTAGGCTTGTCCGGATTTTTATAATACAGATCGACTATTTTCTGACCGAGCTCGGCTATTCCCCTTATGTCGTCGTCGTTTTCGGTCGGGAGGCCCATCATAAAATACAGTTTCACATTGGTATAACCGCCCATAAAAGCGGTATTGCAGGTACGAAATATTTCCTCTTCGGTGACATTTTTATTGATAACATCGCGGAGCCTCTGGGTTCCCGCCTCGGGAGCAAAGGTGAGGCCTGATTTTTTAACCTTTTTTATCTTTTCAAGCAATTCTTCCGAAAAATTATCGACTCTGAGACTCGGAAGAGATATGCTGACATTTTCCTTTTCGCTCCACTCAAGCATTGATTTGAGAAGCGGTTCAAGCTCGGTATAATCGCTCGTGCTGAGCGATGACAGTGATATGTCCTCATACCCGCTGCTCCTGCACAGATCGTGCGCCTGTTTATCTATCGTGCGCCAGCTTTTTTCCCTGACGGGGCGGTAAATATATCCCGCCTGGCAAAAACGACAACCGCGGATGCAGCCTCTGAAGACCTCTTCGACCGCTCGGTCATGGATTATTTCAATATAAGGCACGACCAACTCCGAAGGATAAAATGTTGCGTCAAGATCCCTTATGATCCGTTTCTTCACGGTTGCGGGGGCACCCTCACGGGGCGTATATTTTTCGACGGTCCCGTCCGGATTGTAGCTGACATCATAAAATGCGGGAACATATACTCCCTCTATCTTTGCAGCTTCGCGCAAAAACTCCTCTTTCGATGAACCGCGCTTTTTATGCTCGCGGTAAAGATCGATAAACTCCATATCGACCTCTTCGCCCTCACCGGGGAAGAACACATCTATAAAGTCGGCGAGCGGTTCGGGATTACAGGTACACGGTCCGCCTGCGACAACTATATTTTTAAGACCTTTGCGGTCTGCTGAATGTATCGGTATTCCCGCAAGGTCAAGCATATTGAGCACATTGGTATACGAAAGCTCATATTGAAGAGTAAAACCGATAATGTCAAAATCGGCGACGGGATCGAGACTTTCAAGAGCGAAAAGGGGTATGCCTTTTTCCCTCATTATCGTCTCAAAATCCGTCCAAGGAGCAAATACTCTTTCGCACCACACATAATCGTATGTATTAAACTGGGAGTAGAGGATCTTTATTCCGAGATGCGACATTCCGACCTCATATGTATCGGGAAAGCAGAAGGCGAACCTTACATCTACCTTGCTTTTATCTTTGACCACACTGCCCTGTTCGCCGCCTGTGTATCTCCCGGGTTTTTGAACGGTAAGCAGTATTTTTTCAAGTTCCTTATTGTTCATTTACATCCTCCGTGATATCGGCAGCGGTCGCACCGTCTCCGAAAATACGGATAGGGCACAAAGCTTCCGCCGCAAGTAAAAGCGAAGTCGTTTTTCGGTGCCTTTACCTCCAAGCCGACCGAGATACAACGCATTGCAATATATCTCCCGCAAATTCATTTTCACACAAGGTCTGCGTCATTGTAAAGACTGATGTGAGCCGAAATCAAAGCTCAGCTGCTTATACTGTTATTTTATATCATCCCCGACCTTATTTCAATTAAAACTTGTACAAATTCAGAAGCAGCAGATACAGGCTCATAAGCGCGAGGGTGATATTTCCCTTAATAATGAGTAACAAAAGTCCCAAAACCGAGCAGACAAGGGCAAACCCGTAACTGATGACGGAAAAGATCCTCTTGCCCTTCTCGTCACCCGCCGCACGCTTTAAAATGGCTTCAAGTATCTCGCCGCCGTCAAGTCCTCTCACGGGCAGGATATTTATGAGCGCGATCATCAAATTCACTACTGCAGTCAGCACAAAAAAGTATTCGCCGTTGTATTCGAACAAGGCGAAACATACCGCTGCAAAAGCAAGATTCGCCGTCGGTCCCGCGGCAGCCGTTACGCAAGCCGAAAGATCGCCGCACGGTCCGCCTTCTATAAGCATACCGTACGGCTTTATCTCTATCCTTCTCGGCGGGCAGCGCATAAGGTTCATCACCGCAATATGCGACAACTCGTGGACAAGCGAACATATCACGCTTACGGACATTATTCCGCTTTTATCTATAACGAAAAGTGCCGCCGTTATGATAAAGCAGAGGGGCGATATCGTAAGTTCAATGCGTCCCGGGCGAAACTTCATACCTTTTCCATTTCCGAGAGCAGCCAGGTCGGATCGACCGCCTTGCCGCCTATGATCGTTTCAAAATGAAGATGCGAGCCGGTTGCCCGCCCCGTATTGCCGACAAGTGCCACCGTATCACCCTGCTTGACATTTTGCCCCACCTTTACCTTGAGTTCGCTGCAGTGAGCATAAAGTGTCTTGAAGTTATTACTGTGCAGCAGGATCACATATTTGCCGTATCCCTCGCTTTCTCCCGTGTAATACACATTTCCGTCCGCGGCGGCGCCTATAGGCGTTCCCCAATTACCCGATATATCGATACCCTCGTGAACACTTGAAGCCCCCGCTATCGGCGCACTCCTTTCCCCGAAAACGGAGGTTATCCTGCCTACTATAGGCCATATCAATGTGTTGCCGACCGACTTCGTTTCATTCGACCGCCCGCTGCCGTTTTTGCTCTCGGAAGTGCCGCCCGCCGGTGCCCCGGTCGAAACGGGCATATCGGATCCCGATGCACTCATGCCCTTATTCTCACCATTCGTTTTCTCACCCGACGATCCCGATGAGGTTGAAGAATCGGAAGGAGCAGCGGCGGAAGAGGAGGTGTCGGAAGGGGATTCTTTACCGTCGCCCGATGAATTATTCTTTATCTCGGTCAGTCCCGACTCCTCACCGTCCGAGGATCCGCTTTTGTTTTCCGATCCCGTGCCGTCGGTATCGGAACCGATTCCTTTGTTCTCGGCATCATCGTTACCTGTCACGACCGATGTATGGGTATCATTCCCGAAATGCTTGAAATACAGACCCCGCGCCTCGGTATAAAGAGAGCCGCCTATCAGTTTCACCGTCAAAGCAACTATGACAAATACCGCGGCTCCCACAAGCTGCACGGTGATTATATCGTATATTCTGTCGATCGGACGCTTTCTGACTTCCGGTCTTTCGGTATTGTTTTCCATGCTTTTCACTCCCTATCTCTGTGTTTTTAATGAATGGAGCCGATTCGGTGCCGCACAGAGATGCGGCGGGTTTTATTGCCTGCTCCTTACTGATAATTTATATGGAAAACAAGCCGATTATATGACCGCAGACAAATGGCAAACACCGCAAAAAGCGAAGCGGAGCTGCTGCCGCAAACGGCGTTTGCGGCAGCGCCGGGCTGCGGCATTAAGCCGGATAAGCGGCAGGGCTCGGACCGATCCTGTCAGCTTACCGAACAAGATCACTGAATATCCAATAGGACCGAGCGATTTATTTGCCGCAGGTTTCAAACATTCCCTTGACTGGACATAATATATGTTATATAATTGTCTAAGCCCAATCGCCGAACGGGGGTGCTGAAAAATGAACGCCAAGAGCGAGAATGCGGTAATAACAAAAAACCGAAAAGCCTTTTTTGACTATTTCGTGCTGGAAAGCATCGAAGCGGGAATCGAATTGTGCGGAACCGAGGTAAAGTCGATCCGTGCTGGCGGTGTTAATCTTAAGGATGCCTGGTGCGATATAGAAGACGGTGAGCTGGTAGTAAAGCAAATGCACATCAGTCCTTATGAAAAGGGTAACATTTTCAATCGCGATCCGCTCAGAAAGCGTAAACTTCTTGTTCATAAAAAGGAGATCATGCGCTTCCTCGGACTCGTAAAGCAACAGGGTGTTACCCTTGTTCCGCTTTCAATGTACTTTAAGGGTTCGCTTGTGAAGCTGCAGATCGGCGTATGTAAGGGCAAAAAGAACTATGACAAGCGCGACAGTTTGGCGGTGAAATCGGCAAACCGCGATATTGAGCGCGCAATGAAGGAAGGCAACAGGTAAGTATACGGGGGCGTAAAGGTTTCGACAGGGACCCTGAGTCACGGGAAGCGAGCGGCGGTGCGGGACCGCCTCATCAATCCGCAACTTAAAAATAGCTAACAAGAATACTGTTGCTTACGCTGCCTAATTAAGGCAGCCGTCCGACCTCGGAGTACCGCGGCTGAGCAAGGGCGTCGATCAGCGGTGACCATGAACGGGTGTGTTCCGCGACCCCGTCAGGACAAGCGGATACCGAGCCTTACAGCCTGTCGACCGGCGGCAAGGTAAGGGAATATTAAAAGACCGACTGCGCTCGGAGAAGCCGTGGTAAAGGATTTTTGGACAGGGGTTCGATTCCCCTCGCCTCCACCATTAAAGTATAATCCGAACCACTGCGGTTCGGATTCGGAGAGTAAATCTCCGCCAACACAGTATTACACAAAATCCTATTTCTATATCGGCGGCTTTGCCGTCACGGTTTGATTCGTGTAATACAACAGAAAAAGCAGAGCATTTTGATAATGCTCTGCTTCTCTATATCACTAAATAATACCGAGGTTTCATAGGTTTTGAAATTCAAGACATCACCGCAATATTCTTGTTTTGTCGGAATTGAAACAATTGTTGAGCTTTTCCGTTTACATCTTAATTGTGATACTCAAGCCTTTTGATATACACCAAAAACAATCAGCTGTCACTTCCGACTTTGCCCGCCGCATGCGCTCCTCCCGAATTACCGTCCTTATCGGCAAATCCAAATGAATACAATTTGCCCGAGACATTGAATTTAAGTCTGAAAACCTTATTGTTGAGAGTTTTTATATCAAAATTATCAAAGTTAAGAAATGTCTTTGTGCTGTCTCCTCTGAATGTTTCCGTTCCGGCAAGGAACTCTCCTTCTGCGGACAGAATCTCCGCACTGACCTCACCGCTTGCATTAACAAAAAACAATTCCTTTCCGTCAAATGTCAATTTCCGAGTCAAAAGCGTGCCGTCTCCGTTCATCGAAACGAAGCCGTCACGTCTCAGCTTTGCAATACCGGTTGCGCCATTCCTGTACATACCATTCAGCGTCCCCGGTATGTTTTTATATTCCTTGTCCCCGGCAAAACCGATATAATATATCCAAAGCTCGTCACCATGGATCACCATCACACCGCCTACCGATTGGATATAACCCCGGTCCCATGCACCTTCATAAATCGATGCATCGATAATGCTGCCACGGTAAGGGCGCGAAAAGTGATAGCCGTCACGGCTATACATCGGCATAAGCTCTGTAATTTTCGGAATGCCGTTTGCTCCGCATATGTCATTTTCCGGTCCGTACATAATTTGAAACATGCCGAACATTATGCTCTCATAGCCAACGCAGTCAACATTATAAAGCTGCGGCTTCATTCCGATGTACGGATTCGGCAGGTCCAGGCTGTCGCAGTGCAGCCATCGGCGACACTCTTCCTTTGACCATTTTGCCCCATCCAGATAGTTATCACATTCACGATAATCGCGCGTTCTGCCATCCCAAAAGCTGCGAATGCTGTATACCCATTTCTTTCTGAACGGATTGTAGAAGATCGTACTGCGATCATAAATCACCTCCGTTTGTCTGAAGTCTCTGAAATTTATCCCATCGGCACTCACCGCTGCAATCGCCGGCATTTCTCCGCCCGGATTCCGCAATAACAGTTTATATTTTTCGTTC
>CAKRVQ010000054.1 GCA_934408795.1 uncultured Eubacteriales bacterium | reverse complement strand
GTGCCGGCACTGTAAACTCCCGCCGGACGGGTTCCCGGAATATTCAGAGCTCCCCTGCTGCGCTCGCGACAGCCCATGGCAAGGACTATCGCCTTCGCTTTTACCTTGAGGAGACCCTCACTGCTTTGAGCGGTCACGACCTTATCTGCTCCTATATCGGTCACGGTCGTGTCGGTGTACACTTTGATACCCCTCTTCAATGCCTCCTGCTCGTAAATTGCCGCATATTCGGGTCCGGTAAGCTCTTTTCCGAACTTATGCAATCCGAATCCGTTGTGAATGCACTGCTTGAGTATGCCTCCGGGGCTCCCTTCTCTATCTATGATCACAACATCTTTCGCACCGCCGTCATATGCGGCGACCGCAGCCGCCAATCCCGCAGGTCCTCCGCCGATTATAACGATATCGTGTTTTATCATCATTTTTATCCCTACAGTCTTCCCGTCACCATATAAGAATTTCCGTCTTTTTTGGTTATCTCTTCCGGCAGCTTTCCCGTTTCTTTTTCTATCAGTCTCATAATGTGAGGAGTGCAGAAGCCTCCCTGACATCTGCCCATTCCCGAGCGGGTACGCCGTTTTATCCCGTCGATATCGGTAGGCTTGGGATTGCGCCTGAGCGCGTCGATTATTTCGCCTTCGGTGACCGTTTCGCAGCGGCACACGACCTTTCCGTAAGCGGGATGAGTCTTTATAAACGCGTCCTTCTCATCGTCGCTCATCTTACGAAAGGCATGCGTATCTTCCCTCGTTCCGTCAAATTCGGGGTTATCCGTAAGCTCCAGACCGCTCTTCTCCAGCAGTTGGACAATGTACTCCGCGATCGCCGCCGATGCGGAAAGTCCGGGGGAATCAATGCCTGCGGCGTGTATAAGACCGCTTGTCCGATCCGATTCCCTTATAATGAAGTCCCCTTCCTTTACGGAGGCGCGAACACCCGTGAATGAGGTTATGACAGCACGCGTATCGACTCCCGGCACGCTTCTTTTTGCAAGGCGGGAGACCGTTTCGAGTCCCTTCTCGGTAGTTTCGGTGCTTTCGGGGGTCTTTACGACCTCCGCCGTCGGGCCGATCAGCAGATTTCCGTCCGCCGTAGGTGTAACAAGAACGCCTTTTCCGTTTGCGGTAGGCACGGTGAAGATCGTATGGTCCACCCGCTTGCCCTCCGATTTATCAAGAAGCATATATTCACCCGCTCTTGGGATGATGCTGCACAGACGGTCGCCTGCCGATTCCGCGACGCGGTCGGAATATCCGCCTGCGCAGTTTACAACATAGCGTGAAGTGACCTGTCTGCCGTCGGCAGAATGTATTATAAAGAGGCCGTCCTGTTTTTCGATCTTCGTGACCTCATATTCGGTAATGAGTCTGGCGCCGTTATCCATCGCATTTCCCACTGCGGCTATCGTCAATCCGTAAGGGCAGATTATTCCTGCACTGTTGACCGAAAGCGCTCTTGTCACCCGATCGGACAGTTCCGGTTCAAGCTTTCTTGCGGCATCGCCCGTCAGTATTTCCATACCGTCTATGCCGTTTTTGACCCCTCGCGCATAAAGCTCATCTATCACCGCTTCCTCTTCCTCACCGAATGCCGCGACAATTGATCCGTTATTGCGAAACGGCACATTCAGCTCGCGCGCCGCCTTGTATAAAAGCTTTACCCCTTTTGCATTGAGACGGGCTTTGAGCGTTCCCGGCTCGGGATCATATCCGCCGTGTATTATTCCGCTGTTTGCCTTTGACGCACCCTCTCCGACATCCCGTCCCTTTTCCAAAAGGCAGACCGAAAGTCGGTACCTTGTCAGCTCACGTGCCGTCATGGCTCCCACAACACCGGCACCTACAACTGCCACATCGGAGTTTTCTCTGCTCATTTTTTACTCCTCCACGGCAAAAACAACGTTTTCGATTTCTGTCAGCGACCCTATATCGGTATTGATCATCCTGTCGGTCACAACAGTGATACCCACATTGCCGACGGTTCCGCTTTTCGGTGCGGAAATATGATATGTAAAGCTTTCGGGCAGTTTGCTCTCCAGCTTTTTCAACACTTCGTTCACCTTATAGGCATCGTCCACCTCTATATAAACGGTCTCGGTGCTCTTCCTTTTTCGTTCGATCTTTGCAAAGAGCAGCGTCGTCGATAAAAACAGTACCGTGACCGCTGCGGCGCCGATATAATATCCGTATCCGAGCGCGACGCCGACGGTAGCGGTAGTCCACACGCCTGCAGCGGTCGTCAATCCGCTTATCATATTGTTGCTTTTGAGTATTATCATTCCCGCGCCCAAAAAGCCTATGCCCGAGACGACCTGCGCGGATATTCTGAACACATCGCCGTTGTTGCCCAATACATCGGATACAAACATACTTGTCATCGAAGTCATACAGGCGCCGAGGCACACAAGCACATGGGTCCTTATTCCCGCCGCCCTGCCGTGACGGGCGCGTTCTCCTCCGATGGCGGCACCTATCAGGACCGCTGCGATCGAGCGCAAAACAGTAGCTATAAATACATTATTCAAATCTGATCATCCCTTTATCTGTTGTCTTTTAAAATCAGCGAAACTCGTCGGTGCTGCCGCCTATCGGCATCTCTTTTCGATGTCCGAACGGATCCCTCGAGGACGAATGCCTCGGCACCCGTTGAGACGGACCGCCGCGGCACGATCGTCTCCGATCGCAGACAAACAACACCCTATCATCTATTTAACACGGAAAAAGAAAAATGCGAAGCACCGAAGAGATGCTCAAAAAACATCTCTCGGTCATTCCGCACTCAACTACTCCGCAGATACAATATTTATACTCGGCAAATATATGCCGCATTCTATATTTCGTTCCAAAGTTCCCGTTTTCCGGTGGACACCGCAAGTGCGCCGCTTGAAAGTGCAGCGGTCACTTCCTGCTTTGTTTCGATAAGTCCCCCGGCTATCACCGGAATGTCGCCGCCCGTAAACAGTCTCAGTGCCTTGGGTATAACGCCCGGCATGATCTCAATAAAATCGGGCCTTGCGGTTTCTATGGTCTCTGCTATCGAACGCATTCCCTTCGAATCCAAAATGAAAAAGCGCTGGACCGAAAGCAAGCCTATCTCCCCCGCCGCCTTTACGAGTTGGGTCCTCGTTGTGATAATTCCGTCAGTTTTGAGTCCTTTGAGCCACTCCATTGCAGCCCGATCTTTTCCGATCCCCTCTGCCAGATCCATATGAACGAATACGAACTTGCCGTTTTCTTTGGCGAGACCGATATCCCTCTCGATCGAAAGAATGTTCGCGCCCTGCATAAAAAGGACCTCTGCATCCGAGCCGACGGCTGCCTGCCAGCCTGCACGGTAGGTCGCGGCGATAACCGGTGTTCTTTCCAGTGCGTCTTTTATCGCGTTTTCCAAAATTGCGCCTCCTCCTAATGTGTGTTTTTGGTATGCGATCCCGCCTCCGCCGATTTGCGGCATGAGAAAGGGTAAAATCCCGGTATCATTAAACAAAAAAAGACACAAAGCCGCAAGGCACTTTGCATCTCTCATCTCTTAAATTTATTATATCACAACGCGCCGAAATGTCAAGCGCAAACCGCCCCCGAAAATTTCGGTAAATCGCGGAAAACGGATAGCATCATCGGCAGGATGACGCCGCCCCGTCGGCAGTCTGCCGTCAGCCCGTCGACAAGGGCACCCGCGATCCGACGCGGGCGTCCCGAGCTTTCTTGGGCGAACGATAATAAATCCGAACTCGCCCCAAACGGCATTACTGTTGAATATATCTGTCAAAATCAAATCCGGATATTTTTATATGACGCCTGTCAACGGTATATGACATATATAGTTTTTCCCTGTTGTAATCGTACTGAACAAACGGGTAAAAGCAGCTTCCCTTCATATCCGCCTGCAGCACAACGCTGCTGTTTTCAATATTCTCTGTATCTATTCTGACTATCCCGATATGATTTCTGTCAATCGGCGCATGGAACAGATACAGATTGTTCCGATAGTAAATAAAGTCGGAGCGTGACTGACAGTCCCCTATCAGGACGGGTCTCGCCCAGCTCTTGCTTATAAGATCATAACAGGTCAAAAAGCCGTAATCCGAGCCCCATTGATTCCGATGGCACCCGGGGATCGGTGTACCGTCGGGTTTTCTGTCGGGCAGCCATTGCCGCACAAAGTAAAAGACCCTGTCACCGAGAACATATACCGCGTTTTCCCACAAAGCATCGTTTGAAAACGAGCCTTTTCCGACATCGGGTTGAGCGACATACTCCCAGGTAATAAGATCCTTGCTCTTGATAATACAGTTGAAGTTGCCGCTGTATGCGCCGGTATAATAACAGACGATGCCGTTTTCGGTACGCCTTGACAGTTTTTGCATTATACCGATATCGACATGGAGCTCCCTGTAGCCTGTTTTACAGGACGCGAGGGCATTTTTGATCCCGGATGTGCTGAAGTCGTTTTCAACGCAGCCCGCCCTGAAGCGATTCACCCCGATTTCACCGAGCTCCTTTGTTTCGGTATTCAAGATTCTGTAGAGCCTGTAATACTGATCATCCGCCAGCGCAGTCCACAGGATGTAGATTCGGTCGGGTCGGTCATCTCTTTGCATCAATACCGTATCGTAAACCTTTTTAACCTTATGTCCCGACAATTCATCGCCCGCAGCCATAATATCGACCACCCTCTTGTTTTCGTAGTCTCCGACAGGCGCATAGGCGATTCGCGCCACCTGATAATCGGGGTTTTCATCGGGCGAAAATGTATTTGCATAGTATGACACATATATGAAGTCCTTTGTAAAACAGAAGGTCGAAACATGGCACATCTTATCAGTATCCTTTTCAAAGCTGCCGATAACCGATCCGTTGATCTCGTCGGCAAACTCTTTTGCCTTTTCGCTCATTTCGGGCACCGTCTCTATTACGGTGTGATTGTCCGTTTCGATCCTTCCGCACGGAAACACGATATGCGGATCATCGGTTTCCGTGTCGGGTCTGAATATGTCGTTTTTATAATACTTCATCTTGATCTCTCCTTTGTTTTTGCCGACGAATCGGCTATACCTACCGCGGATGCTTTGCCGTCCGCCTTTTCTCCGATCCTAAGGAGGACCGTTTTTACAACCGATGTGAGGATCGAGACTATCGCCAGGCTTTCGTTGATTACGCCGATGTAAGATCCCGCAAAAACATCGTATACCAAAAACGCACAGGAGACAGGCAGCGATATTATTTTCGTAATCCTCGGATCCTTAAGCCACAGAGATACCGTAACAAGCGCGGAAGATACGAGGGGAAGCAGGTCTATGTATGATTTCATCATGGCGACCCCGAGTGACAGATTGGCTGCCGCAAACGCGATCGGCCAGATAATGCGGTCCGCCCGGTTTCCCTTCTTCCTGTTGACGAAAACTGATTCTCTGAATATGCCTACAATATTCGGAATCGCTCCTCCCGACGCACCGAGAAGGCCGTAATGAATCGCCCAGCAAATATCTGCCCCGAGCTTACACAAGAGGAGATTCTTTCGTTCCTTTTGCTGATAAGCGCAAAACAGAAAAAGCATTGCCCCTATACCGAAAAACCAAGCTGCCGTTTTCATCGTCATCACGCTCCAAAGCACTTGCAAAATCTTTATCCGTTCGGTATAATTTATATTATATAGCATTATAACGATAATCACATACCCGATACTGTCTGTTTTTAACACAATATTGCAAAGAGAGGCGGAGAACATGAAAAAATACCGTCATGAAGATTACTCCGATATTTCCGACAAGGCACCGTGCATTGTCAACAACGACATTATCAGGACGGCAGGCACCCAAAGCGACATTGCCAACTGGCATGCCAATCCGGAAATTCAATTGTGTGTCGAAGGTCGGGGGTTCATCATCATCGACGGCGACCGACAAAGCTTTTCCCCCGGCGATATTGCGGTCATTAACAGTAACCGCATCCACTATACGGGTGCCGACAAATACATAAAGTATCACTGTGTTATTATTGATACCGATTTTTCAACCGAGTCCGGCTTTGATCCCGCACAAATATTATTCTCGGAGCATTTCAGGGATCCGCTGATCTCAGAAGCGATAACCTCTTTGATAAGCTCCTATAAAAACCGATCCGATATTTGCCGGATTGCAGAACTCAGATTGTCTGTTTTGAAACTGCTTATCCGTCTGGCGAAGCAGCATCTTGAAGATTCGATGCCGACAGGAGCAAACATCCGACATTTTAATGAAGTCAGAGAAGCAATTATGTACATCAACAACAACTATTACCGAAAGATCACCCTGGATGAGCTTGCTCGGGTGGTGTATAGCGACAAGTACTCGCTTTCAAGAAGCTTTAAAAACATCACCGGGTCAACAATAGTCAACTACATAAACAACTATCGCTGCAAGGCCGCCTGCAGACTGATCGCGGAAGGTGAGTCGGTCAATTGCGCCGCGCGGGACTGCGGATTTCAAAACCTGTCCTTTTTTACCAGAATATTTAAGCAGCAAACCGGAATGCTTCCTTCCGCCTGCAAAAAAACATACAAATCCGATCCGCAAAGCAATGTCGGGTCGGTATAAAACGGCGGCATTGAGCCTAAAAGCTCAATGCCGCATTATTGTCCGAAAATCATTTTACACCGTCTGACACCGCTTGTGCGCAGCACCGGGCAGGTACCGTTTTCTCACCGTACACCCCTGCCGAGACAACGCGCGTCCGGCGCGACAAACCTGAGTCGGTGGTGCCGCCGAGCCGACTCCGCTCTCGGCAGAGCACAAAAAAGCCGCCCGTCGGCGCGCGCAAAAGTGCGCGGCGACGGGCGGCGGATGG
>CAKRVQ010000053.1 GCA_934408795.1 uncultured Eubacteriales bacterium | reverse complement strand
GCGAACCGTACGCTCTCCCAGCTGAGCTACGCCCCCGAATACACTGTTTTGACCGACTGCCGCTGTACCGATCGTTGCGAAAATACCGCCCCGACCGACATTTTGCGGAGCCGCAGCGGCACACGACGGTATGTATCAACCGTGCGGGTATTGTTTCGAACAAATGCTATTGTATCACATATTATTAAAAAAATCAACAGTAATTTCACCGATTTTTAACGGCGAGGGCCAAACGGGCGGAGACTGCTCTCTTTGAAAAAATTCGGCAGGGGAGCTTCAATGCTCCTTTTGCTGCCGCTCCGCCTGCCTTCACCACTTGAAACGGGCAAGCTTTTGTGATAAACTCAACTGTGTGAACCGTCCCTCTGCCGATCGTCAAAAGTACGAATCAACGGGACCGCTCAACATAGCTGCTTAAATATGGCTGCTGACGGAGCGACTCCCCGACAGGGCGACTTAACAGAGCAATTCAACAGAGCAATTCGACAGGGCGGTTCGGCGGGGCAGCCCGCATCTTTGCGGAAGCCCGGCGGTCGGAGTTTGCAAAACAAAATCGAAAGGTCATCGAAATGATAAATAAAAGTATGTATTCCGCTTTCGGAATAAGCGGAGAGGTCGAAAAAATAACCGATGAGGTCGCAGAGTCGCTGAAGGACAGATTCGCGGCTGCCGATAAGATTGCGGAATTCAATCAGGCGAAGGTCCTCAAGGCTTTTCAGGACAACAGGGTAAGTGCCGCCTGCTTTGCGGGAACCACCGGTTACGGTCACGATGACCTCGGAAGAGATACCCTTGAAAAGGTCTACGCCTCGGTCTTTAAGACCGAAGCGGCACTTGTGCGCCCCCAGATAACCTGCGGCACTCACGCTCTCGCAACGGCGTTGTCCGCAAATCTTCTTCCCGGCGATGAGCTGCTTTCACCCGTAGGCAGACCTTATGACACCCTTGAAGAGGTCATCGGAATAAGGGAGTCACCCTGTTCGTTGAAAGAGTTCGGGATCTCATACCGCGAGGTCGATCTTTTGCCCGACGTCGGCTTTGATTATGACGGTATAAAAAAGGCAATAAACGAAAAGACCGCGCTTGTCACGATCCAGCGCTCAAAGGGATACAGTATGCGTCCGACCCTCTCCGTCGAACAAATAGGCGAGCTCATAGCCTTTATAAGGGGCATAAAGCCGCAGGTGAAAATAATGGTCGATAACTGCTACGGGGAATTTGTCGAGGCGATCGAGCCGTCCGAAGTCGGAGCCGATATGGTCGTCGGATCGCTCATAAAGAATCCCGGCGGCGGACTCGCTCCCGTAGGGGGATATATCTGCGGAACCGAAGAATGTATAAAAAGGTGCGCAAACCGCCTTAATGCTCCGGGGATCGGCGGAGATGTTGGTGCAAGCATGAGTCTCTTAAAAGACCTTTATCAGGGCTTCTTTCTTGCGCCCTCGGTCGCCGCGTCCGCACTGAAAGGCGCAATGCTGGCGGCGGGAGTATATGAGAGACTCGGTTTCAATACGGTGCCCTCATCGGATGAGGACAGATTCGATGTCATTCAATCCATAGAGCTCGGCTCAAAAGAGGCGATGTGTGCTTTCTGCGAGGGCATACAGTGCGCCGCTCCGATAGACTCGTATGTCACCCCGGTGCCCTACCCGATACCGGGCTATAACGACGAGGTCATTATGGCGGCGGGTGCGTTCATACAGGGTTCATCGATAGAGCTTTCGGCGGACGGTCCCATAAGACCGCCTTACGCGGTCTATTATCAGGGCGGATTGACCTGGTATCACGCCAAGCTCGGTGTTATGATGTCGCTTCAAAAACTCGCGGACGCGGGACTTGTCGAACTGAAACAATAACCGAACGGACGGGGCGCGCCCCGTCCGCCTTTTTGTCCCTGATTATTTTTTACCGCCGACCCGTCTTATAAGGGGCACCGCGACCTTGACAAGCTCGCTCAGCACGAGTGTTATCACCGAAAGCAGGACCGCGATAAGCCAACCCTTGCCGCTCGGAGCACCTATTCCGAAAAGTCTGCCCAACGGCGTAACAAGTACTGCAACCGCAAGTACTACTGCAGCTGCCGAATATATGAAGGCGTATTTGTTTTCGGCTATCCTTCTCGTGAAAAACGACAGTTTGAGCGACCGTACCGCAAATAACTCAAATACCTCCGAGAGCACCATGACCGCAAAGCATAACGCCGTTGCGGCGGTTCCGTCGTCGGGATAAAGCGTCCTTCCGATCGCATATCCGACCGTGCCGAGGATCCCGATGAGCAGCCCCTGCCAAACGGCGGGAAGCACAAATCCGCCGATTCGGAACAGGCGCAGCGATACCTTTTCGTCACGGCTTCCTATGTCCGACGGCTCGGTGCATATTGCTTTCAACGGCAGAGCCCCGATTATAAGGCTCAACAGTATTATAGGCGCAGTGCCGAGCGGAGAAAGCCCGAAAACAATGTATCCCGCCAAAACCGCTATCGCCTCTCCGATCCCGCAGGCAAGCAGGTAGTGAAGTGAACGGCGGATATTTTCATATGCCGTATGACCTATCTCAAGCGACGAAACAAGCGAGGAGTAAGAGTCGTCAGCCAAAACCGTGTCTGCGGCGCCTTTGGCAACATCGGTCCCCGAAACGCCGAGAGCAAATCCGATATCCGCCTCGCGGAGCGCTTTTTCGTCTCCCACTGTGTTTCCCGTGACCGCAACCGCGGCACCCGTCGCTTTCCATGCTCTGATGATCCGCAGCTTGTCTTCGGGTGACACACGCGCAAATACCGCAATGTGTTCGATCTGACCGAATAATTCCTCATCCGTCATGGCGGCAACCGCAGCCCCCGTGACCGCTATTCCTCCGCCTTCAAAAAGGCCGAGTTTTTCCGCTACCGCAGAGGCGGTCTCAATACTGTCGCCGGTCACGATGACCGTCCTGATGCCGGCATCGGAGCACTTTTTTACTGCCTCCGCGGTGTCGTCCCTTATGGGGTCGTCCAACCCTATAAAACCGCAGAAGGTGAGATCGCTTGATATATCCGCTTCGCTCAGTTCAATGGGTGACTCAGGCAATCTTTTATAAGCGACAGCGATGACTTTCAGCGCCTCTGCCGACATCTCGTCAGCCGCATTCAAAAGAAACTCCGTGTCGCATCCGACGCAGCAGGGGGTTATCAGTTCGGGAGCACCCTTTACGACTGCATATATTTTTCCGTCTATCATATTGACGGTCGCCATAAGTCTCCTTGAGGGGTCAAACGGGAGCTCCGTAAGCCTCGGACAGGTGTTGTCGATCTCTTCCTTTGAATGACCGAGCAGCTTTGCTGCCGCAATGACTATTCCGGAATCGGTCGTGTCGCCTACCCGTATTTCCTTACCGTTATCAATACGGGAATTGCCGTTGCAGCATACTGCGGCAAAGGTGAGGAGATTCGCGGCACCGTGAGTCAGTTCATCTGTTTTGATGCGGGTGAGCTTTCTGCCGTCAAAAAGGCAGGAAACATCCGCTTTGTTTTCAGTCAACACGCCGGTCTTGTCGCAACATATCACCGAAATGTTGCCGAGTGCCTCTGCCGAGCGAATGCGCTTTACGACCGCTCCGTGCTTTGCGGAGGCTCTGATTCCGCGAGACAAAGCGGCACGGGAGGCGGATTCAAACGCACCCGAAAGTATTGCTGCGGCAAGTGCCGCCGATGAAGAAACGACCGCCAAAAACCTGACCGAAAAATTCTCACGGTTACCCGCGGCGCCTATGATACCGACCAACACCACTATGATACATACCGCAAGGACCCCGAAGGATATGATCTTCTCAAAACTTTTAAGACGCTTCATGACCGGGCTTTCCGCAGACGAATCCTCGGAGGAAGCACGAATGCCCTTTCTCACCTCGGTGTCGTTGCCGGTCGCGGTGACCACCGCCGTTCCCTCGCCCGAGACTACCGAACAACCCTTGAATACCATATTGCTCCGCTCCGAGATCGGAGTGATCGCGTCGAGCGGCATTTCACAGTCAGCCTTCTCGGCAGGGGCATCCTCGCCCGTGATCAGCTCTTCGTTACAGTGCAGATTAACGGCACAGATAAGCCTTGCGTCGGCGGGTATATAATCGCCCGCGGAAAGAATTATTATATCTCCCGGAACAAGTTCGGCAGCGGGAACGGTTTTTATCACCTTGTCCCGTCTTACCCTTGCCGAGGGCACCGAAAGGTTGTTGACCGATTCGATCTCGCGGTAAATCTTCAGATCATAGGCGGCACTGAGGACCGCTCTGAGAACCAGCAGGACCGCGGTTGCGAGCGGTATGATCGCAGAGCCTTCATTCATAATGACGGCGGTTATTGACGAGACTGCCGCGGCTATGAGCAAAAGCACGGTCGGCAGATCCGAGAGCCTCATTACAATGAGTTCTTTATAGGTCATCCGCTTTTTGTCTGCGGAAAGATTTTTTCCGTACACCGCAAGGCGACGGTCGGCTTCGTCCGAATAAAGTCCGACCGATTGATCGGTTTTCAGTTCTTTTAATACATCGCCGATTTCAGAGCTGTGCCAGATCATCTGTTTGATTCCTCCAGTATTATCGGGGTCATTTCGAAAAAATGCCGCGCAGTGTTTACCACATCGCGGTCGAAAACCCGTACGGCGGGTGTGATGCGATTAACGGTAAGTTTTAGGAATAAATGCAAGACAATATCGCTGCATACTAAAAGATTATAATACAAAATAACGAAAATTACAATAATAATGTAAAAGGTACTGTTAATTCCGACATTTTTGTGTTAGTATGTTATCTGTGAAACTGCGGAGGAAGCGCGGCAAAGGGCTTTTTTAAGGCCGTGAGGTATTTATCCGATACGGGCTTTTGCCGGCTGTGCCTGCGTTTATCGATGCGGGGGTGCACCGAGTCTGTAAGTGTATCGGGCGACGGGCATAAACCGAAAGATCGGCGGCGCCGCCGCGCCGTAAGGCGCGAAAAAACGGGCTGATGGGTCCCTGCGGCAGTCGTGATTGAATGCGTGTTATGGTATTATCGGGTAAGAGCACCCTTGTTCCGCCCGTTTTTATGCGACCCCTGCGGGGTCGCGCGGCGCCGCCGAGCTTTCGTTTTACGCCCGCACCCGCATCAGCGTGGGGGATCAGGGGCAGCGCAGAAGAAAAAGCCGCGGGCTTTCTGCCGAACGAGGTTCAACCGATATCTGCTTTTGACGCCCCCTTCGCCCGTGAGCGAATAAAATCAAACAACGGAGATATATAAATATGGAATGGCTTGAATTTACGGTCACCGTCCCGAGCGAGTATACCGAAAGGGCGGAGGCGATAGCCGAAATGGCATCTCCCCACGGCTTTTATACCGAGGATTATTCGGAACTTGAAAAGGATGCCCTTGAGATCGCACATATCGATCTTATTGATGAGGAACTGCTCGGAAAGGACCGTACTCACTCGGTAATACATCTTTATCTTGATCCCGAAGGCGACGCAAAAAGCCGCGCAGACTATATGACGGAAAGACTCAGGGAAGAAAATATCCCTTACAAGTGCGGCACGGGCGAGGTAAAGGACTCCGACTGGGCGGATAATTGGAAAAAGTATTTCAAGACCACCCCGGTGGGAGAAAGACTTGTTATAAGACCCGTCTGGGAGGAGTATAACGGCGGCGGTGAGAGAAAGGTTCTTTCAATAGATCCCGGCGCGGCATTCGGAACCGGTACTCATGCCACTACCAAGATGTGCCTGGAACTGCTTGACAGAACAGTTAAAGACGGAGACACCGTCCTTGATATCGGCTGCGGCAGCGGGATACTGTCGGTCGCATCGGTACTGCTCGGCGCCGAAAGGGGCGTGGGTGTGGATATAGATCCGGTGGCGGTAAAGGTTGCCTGTGAAAATGCCGAAATGAACGGCGTGGGCGATAAGACATCGTATGAGGTCGGCGACCTTGCCGAAAAGGTGAGCGGCAGGTTTGATATCGTAATAGCCAATATCGTCGCCGATATCGTTATGCGGCTGGTGCCCGATGTTGAAAACTATATGAAGGACGACGCGGTATTCATATGTTCGGGAATAATCGATATAAGGAAAGATGAAGTCATAAGCTGCCTTGAGAATAACGGCTTTACCGTCGCTCAGACAGTGAACGAGGATAATTGGTACGCCATTGCCGCCAAGCGCGGCTGACCGAGTATCTGCGTCGATCGGCGCGTTTTGCTCCGATCGGTGCAGCACCCAACACTTAAATAATAACCTTACGGAAGGAAACGGTATATGGTACAGTTTGACGAACAGCGCCTGAGACTTGAAGGATATAAAAAGGAACTCGACGATCTCGGCGACGCACTCGCTCTGGACGATGTCAGAGCGGAAATAGCGGAGCTTGAAAAGCAGTCCGCAGGTGAGAATTTCTGGAACGACATGGAGAACTCTCAGAAGATCCTCAAACAGATCACAAAGGATAAAAACAAGATCGCAGACTACGAAAAATTGGTATCGGCTTATGACGATACGCTGACTCTGATAGCTCTTGCCGATGAGGAAGAGGATCTGTCGCTGCTCGGTGAGGTGACCGAAGGTGTCGACTCCTTTATAAAGGAACTTGAGGAGCAGCGCCTCTCAACACTCCTCACGGGTGAATACGATTCCAAAAACGCCATTCTTACTTTCCACGCGGGTGCCGGCGGCACTGAGGCTATGGATTGGGTGCAGATGCTCGTTCGTATGTATGAGCATTGGGGAGAAAGACACGGATATAAGGTCAGCCTCATAGATTTTCTTGACGGTGAAGAGGCCGGACTCAAGAGCGCGGTCCTTCTTATCGAGGGTGAAAATGCCTTCGGATATATGAAGGGCGAAATGGGTGTTCACCGACTGGTAAGGGTCTCTCCGTTCGACTCATCGGGAAGAAGACACACATCTTTTGCATCTCTTGAGGTAATGCCCGAGATCGATGACGATGTCGATGTTGAAATAAAAGAA
>CAKRVQ010000052.1 GCA_934408795.1 uncultured Eubacteriales bacterium | reverse complement strand
GCAGCATCGACATCATCTTCGCGGCGCTTTTCTTTGTCCCCGATATCGGATTGACAACAAACAAGAGCTTTTCTTCCCCGCTCGCGCATTTATTACATAAGGAATTATCCATCTGATGACACTCTCCCTTCATAAAAAGCTATATACATGTTATAGGTATGTGCGGTGTGCGCGGTTTACAATGTGCGCAGTGCGTATGTACAACAGCGTAACTTTGTAATTGTTTGCATCGTAAAGAGGATAAAGTGAGGGTGCCGTCTATCCCGCGAACAGGTCGACCGCAACCCTGAGTCTCCCCTTTTTTGTGATTCCCGTATCGCCCTTATATATGAATCTTCCTTTGCCCCTGACCGAGACAACATCTCCCTTTTCGAGCCTTTTCGACGGATCGGTACAAAGTGTCGAATTGACCGACACCTTTTCCCTCTCGACCGACTCTTTGCCCTCTGCCCGCGACACTCCGTAAACGGCGCATATAATGCAGTCTAATCTATCGGATGCAGCAGTCGTGCAGACCTCCTCGGTTTTGGGCGACGCAACCGCAGTCGGCACCTCGGTGAGAACGGCTTCGACCGGCGTTGAGCCGACCTTTTCCAGTTGAGATGTGATAAAGTCTGCCGCCTTTTCAAGGCAGAACAGATACCCTTCATTGTCGGATACGGCTATGTCGCCCAAAAGATCCCTCGTTATCCCGAGACCCATAAGCGAGCCTAAAAAGTCGCGATGTGATAACGGGGCTGCAAACTTTTTTGATCTCGGTGATATCTTTATACAGACTATCGGCGGAGCTTCATGCCATCCGCATAGCTCCTCATTGCCGAATATCGCTATTTTGCGCTCTGCAAGCGGATACCCGCCCTCGGTCATCGGCATGACTCTCAGGTGCACAGTCCCGAGAAGTCGCTGCTCGGCGGTATTTAAGAATCCTGTGTATACATACCTGCCCGCCGAATAAGCCCGTTCCGAGAGCTCCGTCCATCGCTTTATCAGCTCTTTTTCGTTGCTTTCCATAGTTATCCGACGACCTGTTTTTTGTCGGCGGCGTCGCTCAGAGCCGCACCGGTTGCTTCATCCTCATACTGCCTTGTGTAAAGTGCACTGTAGTATCCGCCGAGCGCCAAAAGCTCACTGTGGGTGCCGCGTTCGACTATCCTGCCGTCTTTCACCGCAAGGATGACATCCGCATCCCTGACGGTCGACAGGCGGTGCGCGATCACTATTGAGGTTCTTCCCTTTATTACCTTGCCTATGGCAGACTGTATTTTTTGCTCGGTTATGGTATCGACCGATGCGGTCGCCTCATCAAGAATGAGTATTTTCGGTTTTGATATTATTGCCCTTGCAAATGAGATCAGCTGCTTTTCACCCGTTGAGAGCATATCTCCGCCCTCGCCGACATCGGTATCGAGACCGTTTTCAAGTCGATTCACGACCTCATCTGCGGAAACGAGTTTCAGAGCCTCATCTATCTCGGCTTCGGAAGCTTCACTGTTGCCGTAAAGCAGATTTTCGCGTATGGTTCCTGAAAAGAGATGAGGTGTCTGAAGAACATATCCTATCGCGGAATGGAGCCAGAGCTGCGAGCGCTCGCGGGCATCGCGCCCGTCTATCAGCACCTGACCCTCCGTCGGCTCGAAAAAGCGGCAGACAAGGTTTACAAGTGTTGATTTTCCCGCACCGGTTTCGCCCACTATCGCCACATTCGTCCCGAACGGAATGGTCAGATCAAAGTGCTCAAGAACATTTTCATCGCCATCCGGATAGCGGAAGGTCACATCGCGAAATTCGATATCGCCTTTTATATCTTCCCAGTTTTCTCTTTTCGGCGAAAAACCGTCTCCGTATTTTTCCGTTACCTCGGGTGTGTCGATGACATCGGGGACGGTAGTCAGGAGCTTATGCAGGCGCTCGATGTTCACCTGCGTCGTTATAAGCTCGGCGACCGCATCGACTATCCACCTCACCGGCTCCATCATTCCCTGTGCATATGACATAAACATTGAGAATGTGCCGACTTCGCTGCCGGCAATAACTCCGCCCTTCCAGAGCACGATCGCAAGCGCGACCGAAGATGCAAGATGCATGGCGGCGGCAAAAAGACCGCGCAGTCTTGCGGCTCTGACCGTTTTTTTGATCATATGCTCGGTATCGGCACGGAACTCCGACGACATCGTATCTTCCGCAACAAGGGTCTTGATAGTCTTGGCTCCTGTTATACCTTCGTTGAAATCGCCGACTATCTTTGAGTTTATCTCGCGTATTTCTCTGTTGACCGTTATCAGCTTTTTCTGGAACACAGAGAATATAACGGCAAGAAGCGGCACGACCGATATCGTAAGCAGGGCAAGTTTCGCATTGACAATAAGCATTACGGCGATCGAGCCGATAAGGTAGGTCGAATGCGAGACGGCGTCCATAAGAGTCCAGGAAACGAGCGAGCCTATACGTGAGGTGTCGCTCATTACCCTTGCGTGTATGTAGCCTACACTGTTTTGATTGTAGTAAGAAAACGAGAGGGTCTGCAGGTGGTCAAACGCCGCGTTTCTCAGATCGCGGTCGACCGACACCTCTATCTGCATTGCGTCCCTGCAGCCGAAATAAACGAGAAATCCCGATGCCACCACCGCCGCGGCATAAGCCGCTATAAACAGAGGCAGAGTCGAAAGATCGCCGTCACCGACAAAGCGGTTGAGAGCATACCTTTGGAAAAGAGGCATCGCGGTGTCGATCACACTGACGAACATATTAAGAACGATCATAGAGGCTATCTGCCGACCGTATCTTCTTATGTATACGGTAAGTTTTTCAAGCCCGAAAAAGCGAATGCCTTTTTTCGGGGCATTATTACATTGTGTCATAATCAGTCCTCCTCAGCGGCAGACTGTATTTTATATATCTGCTCATAGATTCCGCCGGCGCACTTTAACTCATCCGGCGTTCCCTGCTCGGCGACTCTTCCCTTATCGAGGACCACGACCTTATCCGCCTTCGAAAGGGTCGTTATACGATGTGAGATCAGGATCACCGTCGCACTGCCGAACCGCTGCTCGATAGCTTTTCTGATCTTTGCATCGGTCTCGGTATCAACGGCGGAAAGCGAGTCGTCGAATATCATTATCGGCGTGCTTCTTATGAGAGTACGCGCTATTGCCGTGCGCTGCTTCTGACCGCCCGAAAGCGTGACTCCTCTTTCACCGACGAAAGTGTCGTACCCCTTGGTAAAGCTCTGCAGCGTTTCTTGCAGGCAGGCATCCTCGACCGCACTGTCGATTTCCGCGTCGCTCGCATCGGGGGTCATAAGCGATATGTTTTCCTTTATCGTCCTTGAAAAAAGATAAGGCTCCTGCAACACTATCCCTATGTTTTTTCTTAAATAAGGGGTCGATATGTCGGCGATGTCAACACCGCCCACCGTTATCTTTCCGCGCACATCGCAGGAGGGGTACAACTTGTCAAGAAGCTGCACAACGGTCGACTTTCCGCTGCCGGTACCGCCGAGGATACCGAGTGTCGTTCCTCCCTTTACGGTGAAACTGACATTATCAAGGACATCCTGGCCTCCGTCATAAGAAAAGCTGACGCCGTCAAAAACGATATCCCCGCTCATATCGGGGGTAAAAAGCCCCTCGGGGTCCTTTTCTTCTTCGGCATCCATAACATATTTTATTCTTTCGACCGAGACGCCCGCCTTACTGAGTTCGGATATCATTCTTCCCAGGCGGCGGATAGGCCACATCAAAAGGGAGTTATATGATATGAATGCAACATATTCGCCGGCGGTCATACTGTCCTTAACGCAGAAGACCGCACCGAATATGATCACGAGCAGCGCCTGAAGTCCGGAAAGCACATCTCCGACGCTCCAAAAGCGGCTCATGATACCCGAAAGTCTTACCCACAGGCCTGTATAATGCTCATTGAAGTCGTGAAATCTGTACTTCTCATAGCGCTCTTTTCCGAAAGCCCTGACGACTCTGACACCCGTCAGATTTTCCTGAACCATTGCAGAAAGCTTGCCCTCTGCCTCATCGCAGGAGCGGAAGCTTTTTCCGATCTTGGAATGAAAGTAAAAGGAGTAGAAAACGATCACGGGCATGGGCACGGCTGCGATGAGTGTGAGTCTCGGATTCATCGTCAGCATAAATGTTATGGACAGAACGAGCAGGAGCACTATTCTGAATATCGAGGTCAGCTGCTCCGAGACAAAGTTCTTCATCACATCTATATCGGAGGTGCAGCGCTGGATTATATCGCCCGTATGGTTTTTTAGGTGCCACGAAAACGGCAGCCGCGCTATATGTGAATACAGACTGTTTCGCGCGTTTTGGGCAAGTCTCTCGGTACCTCTTGTATTGCTGACCCTGAAAATGTACTGAGCCGCCACGCGGATAAGTGCGACCGCGATCACCGCCGCTGCCATTATCCACAGGTGCTTGCCGAGGTAAGAAAAGCCGCCGATGCGATCGACCAGCTCCATTACGGGCCTTGAAAAGTTTGCGGGCTGACCTCCGATCGCATTATCTATTGCCGCCCTGATGATCTGGGGTATTATCATATCGGTAAGTGCGGAGATTGCGGCGCAGACCGTACTGATAAGAAACATTATTCGGCAGCCTTTTAAAAAGCGCCATATAAGTGCGGCGGATCCGCCGCGTTTTTCGGTTTTCATATACTTTTTCCTCATAAGCGGGCATGTCGGACCCGCGTTCCGTCACTTCGGCTCGGTCGTTCGTCAAACTGTCGGGCTCCATTTTGCCCGTCGTCCGTTTCGGAGCCGAAGGATATTTATTGTCTTACGCACAAGTGCACAACCGAAAGGGGATCCGTTTTATCGGGCTTTTTTGCCATTCGGCGGGTGCACACTATTGAAATAGTGCGATGAAAATGATATTATTGTGATTAAAGGAGGGATACCTTTGTCAGAAAAGAATGCAGCATTTGACAGTACAGATCCGATCCGTACTGCAGACGATCCGATCTCAAAAGGCAGTCCTGCCGACGGTCTCATACAAATAAGCGCAAGCCCCTATACGGAGCACGGCTCAGAGGAAGACACTTCGGGCGTCGGCACAGGAGCAGGAGCGGGTACGGGCGCAGGCGGAAGCTCGGAGCGTAAAGCGACCGGAAAGGGTCGTTTCAAAAGCTTTATAACCAATCCGGGAACCATCGCGGCTGCCGTTGCGGTGGCAGAGATCATCGGCTCTGCATCGGCGCTTAAAATATATGACTCCGCATTTAAGCGATACGACCGTCCCGATTACTCGACGACACCGGGGTTAGTCTCATATTCGGATGTTGCTCAGGTCCTCTCGCGCGAGGAGCTGCCGTTTTATTCCGACGGAACAAGGCTGATGGGGTATTACTACCCGGCAGAGAACTCAAATGGACTGGTGATCTTCGTCCACGGCCTGCACGCGGGAGCGGATGATTACCTTTCGATTTACCGATACCTTGTTTCCCGAAATTATTCGGTGTTCAGTTTTGACTGCAAAGGAACCTACAGTTCCGAGGGCGACTCAACGGTTGGTTTATGCGAAGCGCTCGTTGATCTCGACGGCGCACTCAAATATATAAGCACCCAACCGAGACTGTCGTCCCAAAAGCTCTTTTTGCTCGGCCACTCCTGCGGCGGATACGCCGTCACTGCCGCACTCAAAGAGCACAAAAACATCGCAGCCTGTGCCGCGATAGCTCCCCTTAACGATGCCTGCGGCATGATACTTCAAAAAGGGGCATTCTTCGGCGGAGAAGCGGCGGTAAACAACCTTCCCGCCAGATTTCTCGACGGGCATCAAAGGTCCCTCTTCGGGAAATACGCCGATATGACCGCGGTAGACGGTATAAACTCGACCGATATCCCGGTTCTGATCGCTCACGGCAGGACCGATCTTGTGGTCGGTTACTCGGAACCGACATCGGTCATCAGCCATAAAGACCGAATCAGAAAAAACGGCGTGACCTACTACATAGGCGACGGAAGCTGCGGAGGACACAGCAGTATTCTCTTCTCCCCCGCCGCAAACAGGTATCGCAAGGCGGTGGATGCCGTCATAAAGACCCTGAGAAGAGACGACGAAGCGCCCTCGTCGGCACTCACCGAATACTGTGCAAGCGTAAACGACCTGCTCTACAGTGAGATAAACACCGTTTTGTTTGAAAGAATTACGGATATGTTTGATTCCGCCGTGTAATGCGGCGGACGCATTTAGTATTACACTGTCATTTTTCTCCCTGTTGTTCTGTTATCGATCACAAGCCTTGCCCGGCAGAACCGCGCAAGGCGGCAAGCCGGATCAAAGAGCCGATTTGATGGCACCGAGCAGGTCGGAATAGTCATCATAAGCGGGTATATCGGGATTGTCAGCCTTGATCCGATCGGTGCTCTTAAAGAGGAATCCCGCCTTGCTCGCCTTGATCATGCCGAGATCGTTATAACTGTCTCCCGAAGCGATCGTGTCAAATCCTATCGACTGCAGTGCCTTAACGGTGGTGAGCTTTGACTGCTCGCAGCGCATCTTGTATCCCGTTATCTCACCGTTATCGGCTATTTCCAGTGTGTTGCAGAAAATCGTGGGCATACCGAGCTTTTCCATAAGCGGGGCGGCAAACTGCTCAAAGGTGTCACTGAGAATGATCACCTGCGTCAGCGAGCGGAGTTCGTCAAGGAACTCCTTTGCACCGCCCATAGGCTCGATCTTGGATATTGTATTTTTAATTTCGGATATTCCGAGTCCGTGCTCTTTGAGCACCTTAATACGGTACTTCATCAGCTTATCGTAATCGGGTTCGTCACGGGTGGTGAGCTTCAACTCGGGTATTCCCGACTCCTCGGCAAATGCGATCCATATCTCGGGGACGAGCACGCCCTCCATATCAAGGCAGACTATGTTCATAATTATATACCTCCGTTTTTCACCCGATACTTATCGCCTGCCGCAGCAGATCCCCTTACACGGCAAGGGGGTCGGCATTTGCCGTTATATCCGAGCGACGGGCTTACACGGCAGTCCGTCAACTAAGTCGCGGCATCCGATGCGGCGATATTCGGTATCGTATTAACATACATTTTAACACATAATAACTCATATTTCAACAAGTAAGCAACAATAAAGAGGCGGCAATTCTCACAAAGGATCGAGCCCGCGTGCGGCTCTCAAAAGTACAAACAAAAAAAGAAACGGGGCGTCCGACAAAAACACTTGCTTTAGTAAGCAAAAGGTGATAGTATTAGTAAGGTGCATCCGCCCGTGGCGAAGCTGGATAT
>CAKRVQ010000051.1 GCA_934408795.1 uncultured Eubacteriales bacterium | reverse complement strand
ATCGGTACGGCTGCATCCGTGTACACCGTCGGTCGTTTTCACCGATACCGAATCAAGGGAATCGAGCAGGAGCCGCTGCACGGATACACGGTTTGCCTGAACCTGCCAGCCGCAAAAATCGGTGCCGTCGAAAGAAACGGTCAGCATATATCGCCTGACATTTTTCTGCTCTGTGTCACCCATTGCGGCTGCGGCTCCTTTCGATCGTTTATCCGGTTTCCTTGCGGAATATATCGGTAAGTCTTCTTACAGAAATACATTTATAAGTATAACGCCCGAGAACACCGCGGCGCACACCGCGAACGACACTGCATCCCGCATCCCCAAACGGAGTTTACTGTACCTTGTGCGGCCCTCGGCACCGTTATAGCAACGGCATTCCATCGCATCGGCAAGCTCCTCGGCTCTTCTGACCGACGATATGAGCAAAGGTACGAGGATCGGCAGCAGCGCCTTTATCCGTTTTATAAGGCCGCCGCTTTCAAAATCCGCACCTCTTGCTTTTTGCGCGTTCATTATTTTTTCCGTCTCGTCTATCAGAGTGGGAATAAATCTCAGTGCTATCGTCATTGTCATCGCCATGGTATGCACTGCGTTTTTAAGACCTATAAACCTCAAAGGAGACAACAGTGATTCAAGAGCGGCGGTAAGCGATGTAGGTGAAGTCGTATAGCTGAGCACCGCACTGAGCATAACAAGCAGGGTTATCCTTATGACCATAAACACGATACGGTCGACCGCATCCGAATAGACGGATATTTTCCAAAAACTCAGCAGCACGGTGCCGGTGCGCACATAAACCGCGCTCAGCACCGAGGTTATTATGACTATCGGGAGTATCGGTTTCATATTTGAAAGATACATCCGCACCCTGACCTTGGAGATAACGACAAGTGCCGCGGTGAACACTGTCATCAGAAGAAGGGATATATAGTTCTTGCAAAGAAAGACAAATACTATTGAGGCTATCAGCATAGTCAACTTTGTACGCGGGTCCGTCTTATGCAGAAAAGAATCGGTGGGAATGAATTTTCCGAATGAGATCTTATTCATATTACACCGCACCGCCTTTCAAAAGAGGCAGCAACGCGTTTTTAAGCTGCTCAACCGTGAGGGTGCCTTTAGGTATGTCTATCCCGTTTTTTCTCAGTCTTTCGGCAATGCGCGCCGCAGCGGGAAGATCGAGTGAGCAGGCGCTTATCGCCGCCGCGTCCGAAAAAACATTTTCGGGTGTGTCGAACGCCTCGACCCTGCCGTTATTGAGAACCAGAACCCTGTCGGCATAAGCGGCAATATCGTCCATATTATGTGAAACGACAATAACCGTCGCACCGGTGCGTGCACGGTATGAGGAGATCAATTCAAAGACCCGTTTTCTCCCGCCCGGATCAAGGCCTGCCGAAGGTTCATCGAGCACGAGGACCTCGGGCTGCATGGCTATCACGCCGGCAATAGCTATCCTTCTTTTCTGTCCGCCCGAGAAATCGAAAGGCGAACAGGCAAGCTGATCGGGCTTTATGCCGACGAAATCGGCGGCGAGGCGCACCCTTGAATCTGTTTCGGAATCGGAAAGTCCCATATTTTTGGGGCCGTAAGCAATATCCTTATAAGCCGTCTCTTCAAAAAGCTGATATTCGGGATACTGAAATACCAATCCGACCTTATATCTGAATTCCGAGATCTTTTTGGGGTTCTCCCATATGTCCGTCCCGTTTACGAAGATGTGACCCTTATCGCAGCGTATAAGTCCGTTCAGGTGCTGAACAAGCGTTGACTTGCCCGAGCCGGTATGACCGACTATGCCGACGATCTCGCCCTTCTTTATATCAAACGAAACATCGTTAAGTGCCGCCTGACGCGACATTGCATTTTCCGTATATGTATACGATAGGTTGCGTACGGAAATTGTGATACTCATTTTTTCTTCCTTTGCAGTGCATTTGTGATGATCTTTACACAGGTCTCTTCATCAAGTGCCGATGTGTCGATGTTCACTCCGCTTTTTTTAAGTTCATAAAGAAGTTCTTCTGCCGCCGGCGCCTCAAGATCCATATGTCTGAGTGTTTCGACATTCATGAACACCTCGGACGGTGTTCCGTCAAGCACTACGCTGCCGTTATCCACAACGGCTATACGGTCGGCAAGCACTGCTTCTTCCATAAAATGGGTTATCAGTACAACGGTGACGCCTCTTTCCCTGCAGAGAGAAACGACCGTGTCTATGACCTCTTTTCTGCCGGCGGGATCAAGCATTGATGTCGGTTCGTCGAGCACGATGCACTCGGGATCCATCGCAAGGATTCCCGCTATTGCAACGCGTTGTTTTTGTCCTCCCGAGAGATTGCTCGGTGCAAAATACTTATACTCGGTCATTCCGACGGCGCGAAGCGCCTCGTCGATAAGCGAATCCATTTTATCCCTCGGAACACCTATGTTTTCAAGTCCGAACGCAACATCTTCGTCGACCGCCGTCGCGACGAGCTGATTATCGGGGTTCTGAAACACCATTCCGACGGTTCTTTTGATCTCTGCCGACACCGATTCATCCGCCGTATCAAAGCCATTGACGGTGACCTTTCCCGAGGATGGGACGATCAATCCGTTAAACAACTTGGCGAGCGTCGATTTTCCGCTGCCGTTTCTGCCCAAAAGCACGGTAAAGCTTCCCTTCTCTATGCTGAGGGATATATTGTTTACCGCAGGGGCGGATTCGGTATCGCCGTCATATTTGTATGAGACATTTTCAAGTCTTATAAGTGGGGTCATCTGAGTTTTTCCTTTGTCCAAACCGTAGTATTTCCGCAAGGCAGGATCATATCCCGTGCGGACATTTTAAGTCCTATCTCATCTGTGAAGGTAAAGCCGCAGGCCTGTCCTTTTCCCGCTCTCTTTGCGATCGTCTCCTCTGCCAGATAATTTATGATCGTGGGAGAAAAGCCGGCGGTATATGTATTGAGAATAAAGAATTCGGGATCGTCGGACATAACATCCGCAGCAGCCGTCAACAGGTCGCAGATCTGATTTTCGAGCTTCCACATTTCGCCGTTAGGTCCCCTGCCGTATGACGGGGGATCCATAATAATGCCGTCATAAAAAGACCCTCGCCTTTTTTCGCGCTGAAGGAACTTTAAGCAGTCATCAACAAGCCATCTGCAGGGCTTGTCGGAAAGGCCGCAGGATGCGGCGTTTTCCTTTGCCCATAAAACCATACCTTTTGATGCGTCCACATGGGTGACCGACGCCCCCGCCGAAAGGCAGGCGACCGTCGCGCCGCCGGTATAGGCAAACAGATTGAGCACCCTCAAAGGTCTTTTTGCGGAGGATATCAGATCCTTTGCAAGCTTCCAGTTCACCGCCTGCTCGGGAAAAAGTCCCGTGTGCTTAAATCCCATAGGCTTCAGCCTGAAGGTCAGATCACGGTAGCTTACCGTCCAGACATCCGGAACCTTTTTTATCATTTCCCAGCTTCCGCCGCCCTTATCCGAGCGGTGATAGACTGCGTGAGCCGAATTCCATCTCGGGTCATCGGTCCTCTCTCTCCAGACCGCCTGAGGCTCGGGGCGGATGAGTATGATGTCTTTCCACCTCTCAAGCTTCAAACCGTCTGCCGCGTCTATAAGCTCGTAATCATTAAAATCATCGGTATATCGCATTTTTCACCACCGGAGTATTTCTTTATAAGGGACTGTTCCCGTTGTATAAAACACCTTGTAAAAAGCACCGCTTTGCCTATCTTTTTCATCTAATGCCGACGCCGTCGCAAAACGATAATGACTTTATCAGCCGACGGGCAACAGGCGGCAGCGGCAGCCGGACCTGCAGTGCGCTTTTTGATCTTGGCTTGTTTTCTGATCTCAGCTTACAGTATACTTGTCTGTTCTGCAGAGGCGATTCCGCTAAACGGAATACCGAGATGGTCATAAGCAAGACGCGTTGCGCATCTTCCGCGTGCCGTTCTCGTAAGAAATCCTATCTGCATAAGATACGGTTCGTAAACATCCTCTATCGTGGTCGCGTCCTCTCCCACCGCCGCAGACAATGTATCTAGTCCCACGGGTCCGCCGCCGAACAGATCAATCACCGTTTTAAGCATACGGCGGTCAAAATCGTCGAGACCCAGTTCATCGATCTCAAATCGATTGAGCGCCTTCTGCGCCACTTCAAGGGTTATTTCACCGTCGTATTCTATTTCGGCGATGTCGCGCACCCTTTTTAACAGTCTGTTTGCTATACGCGGCGTTCCTCTTGAGCGTGAGGATATCTCCACCGCACCCTCACGGTCTATCCCTATTCCGAGTATCCCTGCCGAGCGCATAACGATATCGGCAAGCTGCTCGGGGGTATACAATTCAAGGCGCAGCAGGACGCCGAAACGGTCCCTCAGCGGTGCCGACAAAAGTCCCGAACGGGTGGTGGCTCCCACAAGGGTAAACTTTTTCAGATCAAGCCTTATGCTCCTTGCCGAAGGACCTTTACCGATTATGATGTCGAGCGCGAAATCCTCCATTGCGGGATAAAGCACCTCTTCGACATTTCGAGATATTCTGTGTATCTCATCAATAAACAGGACATCGCCCTCGTTAAGGTTCGTGAGCAGCGCCACAAGATCGCCCTGCTTTTCGATCGCCGGTCCCGATGTGATGCGTATATTGACACCCATCTCATTGGCGATTATGCCCGCAAGGGTGGTCTTTCCGAGTCCCGGAGGTCCGTATAACAGGCAGTGATCAAGAGGTTCTCCCCTCTTTTTTGCCGCTCTTATGTACACCGAAAGGTTTTCCTTGGCTTTATTCTGACCTATATAATCGTCAAGCGATCTCGGACGCAGCGAGCCTTCGGTGTCCGACTCCTCACCTATTGCGGCGGGGGTCACTATTCGGTTTTCAAAATCAAAATCTTCCATTTATCTCACCACTCCGGAAAGCAGATTAAGAGCTTCTTTTATAAGCGCCTCCACAGGCAACGACGGATCAAGTTTTCCCACCGCAAGCGCGGAATCCGACTGTGAAAAGCCGAGTGTGACGAGCGCGCCGACCGCCTCGGCGGTATTGGTCGCGGCAACTGCATTTCCCGCGGAGATCGTATCAACATTCGAAATGACCGAACCGGTCTTATCCTTAAGCTCAAGGACTATGCGCTGCGCCAGCTTTGCTCCCACTCCGCTCGCCCTTGTAAGGGTCTTATGGTCGCCCGAGGCGATCAGGAGCATAAGCCTGTCCGGCATAAATTCGGAAAGCAGAGCTATACCTATCTTCGGTCCCACGCCGCTCACCGATGTTATTACCCTGAAACAGTCTACCTCGGCCTCCGTCAGAAAGCCGAAGAGGTCAACAGAATCCTCCTTTACCGCCATATGGGTGTAGACAAATGCCTCATTGCCCTTTGACGGCAGCGAAGCCAGGGTGCTGAGCGGTGCAGTGCATTTATACCCGACACCGCCGCACTCGATTACAAAAAACGAGGCGCCGACCGTAACTATTTTTCCTCTGAGCGAATATATCATACCCGTCCCCCCTGTAGTATTCCGCCTATAACCGAGCCGTTTGTGTGTGCGTGACAGATCGCGAGTGCAAGAGCGTCCGCCGTATCGTCGGGCTTCGGGACCTTGTCCAGCCCCAAAAGCATACGGGTCATTTCCATTATCTGCTTTTTTTCCGCCCTTCCGTATCCCGTGACCGATTGCTTGACCTGCAAAGGAGTGTATTCATAAACCGGCACTCCGTTTTTCTTCGCGGCAAGCAGAATCACTCCCCTTGCCTGCGCCACATCGATAGCCGTAGTGGTATTTGTGTTGAAATACAACTTTTCGATCGACATCGACTCAGGTCTGTATTCATTGATGATATCCGTAAGCTCCGAGTAGATCCGATCAAGCCTTGAAGTAAATTCGGTTTTTGCCTCGGTCAGCACCGCTCCGTACTTCACGGGCTTAAAGCGGTTTCCCGCATAATCGACTATGCCGTAACCGACGATGGCATAGCCCGGGTCAATTCCGATAATACGCATACCGCACTCCTATTTTACATTTCATAGTATTGTACCACAAATTGACCGTTTGCGCAACCACATATCCCTCATAAATTAAGAACAAAATGTAAAATATAGGATACCGATTCCTGCCGTCAGGATCGTTCGCCGTCAGGCGGGGCGCGGTTTCGACAAAAAAATATTTTTTTCCGCGGTCGTTTACATCTTGACATTTACTATATATTCAAATATTATAGTATTTGTCGATTTTTGCATCTGTATTGAATAAGCGTCATCAAGCATTACGGCCGTAACATCGTCTTGAATGTTATGAAAAACCCTTTGCGGAGGGCCTTTTGCAGAGATGATGCGGGTATCGTGCAGAGCTTTTTAGCTTTGGCGGCGCTTTTGTCCGCAAAGGGGGATGCTTAAATGAGCAACAACAGTAATATAATTGATTTAAAAAACATTTCCGTGTCATTCGACGGGGAGACGGTTCTCGACGACATAAGTCTCCGCATCCGGGATAAGGAGTTTGTGACCCTTCTCGGACCGTCGGGCTGCGGGAAAACCACAACATTAAGGATAATTGCGGGTTTTCTCGAGCCAGACAGCGGCGATGTTTTTTTTGACGGAAAGAGGATAAACGGTATTCCCGCGTACAAGCGCCAGGTGAATACCATTTTCCAGAGGTATGCGCTTTTTCCGCACCTGAATGTTTTTGAAAATGTGGCGTTCGGTCTGAGGATAAAAAAGCTGCCCGAAAAAGAGATCAGAAAAAAGGTTGAAGAAACGCTCAAGCTCGTAAATCTTTCGGGATTCGAAAAACGAAAGGTCGATAAGCTTTCCGGCGGTCAGCAGCAGCGTGTGGCGATAGCCCGCGCAATAGCGAACGAACCGAAGGTCCTGCTTCTCGACGAACCTTTGTCGGCTCTTGACTTAAAGCTCAGGAAAGACATGCAGGTTGAGCTCAAGAATCTCCAAAAGCAGACAGGAATAACATTTATATTCGTAACGCACGATCAGGAGGAAGCTCTTTCGATGTCCGACACCGTCGTGGTCATGGACAAGGGAAAGATCCAGCAGATCGGCTCGCCCGTAGATATCTATAACGAACCGAAGAATGCTTTCGTTGCGGATTTCATAGGCGAGAGCAATATTATCGACGGAGTTATGAAGAACGACTTTCTCGTATCGTTCGACGGCAAAGATTTTTCGTGCCTCGACAAGGGCTTTCGCCCATTTGAACCCGTTGATGTTGTTATAAGGCCCGAGGATGTCGACATAGTCCCTCCTATGAAAGGTATGCTTGAGGGAACGGTGACCT
>CAKRVQ010000050.1 GCA_934408795.1 uncultured Eubacteriales bacterium | reverse complement strand
GAATACGGTTGTAGAATCCGGCCGCAGATAATCGACCCCGAATTTACCGAGATTATCTAATTCAAAGCCATCGTATTTAAGGATTTTGTTTGTTCCCTCGCTATCCAGCTTTGGGCGCAGCCAGTTTATACCATCCCCGGACTCTGCATAGCACATATTTTTGAGCCATGCAGCCTCGTACCACATTTTGAATTTCCTGTCCTCCTCATCGTACCATACGCCGCCGCTTTTGGGGCAGGCTACCGGTGCACCGTCGGTTTCCCACGGCATTTGAGGATATAATATCGGATTGCCATGATATTTTTCAGCCTTGTGATATTCTGGTTTTAAATCCGTTTCCTCAATCAAAAAATCATCAACAAAAAGCTGTCGTCCGACCGATATGTCAATGACCTCAGGAGGATTTTTTAAATAGTATATATTTTCCGAATCAACAATACCAAGTTCATCCGGCATAATAATGTTATTGTATAATTTTTCCATATTCTATCCCTTTATCTCGCACTCATATATTTTAACTGCGCCCAGGGCTGCGGCATTATCGCACGCAGCGTCATCAAGGCATATCACATTTTTTCCGAAATATTTTTCAAACAAAAAGCTCTCCGGAACGCGCAGAACGCGTTTGCCGCCGAACACAAAATTCTTAACATCGATTTTCGCTATTCTGCTCAATTCACCCGACAGAACAGCACCCAAGCAAAAGCTATAAATTTCCCTTCGAGTTCTCTTAAGTAATATATCCATTGTGCGGCACTTGAAAAGCGCTTCGTTTATCCCGTTTTCCGCTGCAAATTCAAAGCCTGCCGACAGGCACCTTTCATCGGCATTGTCAAAAAATTCAAAGCTTTCGCCAACGATCGTGCTGTTTTTAATTGCGCAGAGTATTTCACCGGTCAGCATTGTGAAAAAATCACATATCCGACCGCGGCAGTCGGTCACGATACACTTTGAATGTGTTCCCGGCAAAACATAGGCAGTATCCGTCGCAATCTCACACAATCCCATCAGCTCGGTTTCCTCTCCGCGCATTATATCTGCGTGCCCTATTTCGTCAGAGGTGATCTTCACTCCGGGAATAAATGTAATCGGCACGGAACTTATATCGTCAAAAGCCGCCGTCCGCATGGCGGAATGAAGCTCCGCAAGACCTGCCGGAGCCTCCGTATGTTCCAGATCGAGCAGCCCGCGGCTGCTTGTAATCATTCCCGACGCGATTATCGCATCGATTCTGCAGCTGTCAACACGAGCAATATTTTTCTTCAAAAACTCCCTCAGCCCGTTCGGATCATGCGCCCCGACCGCAGTCCTTGCCAAAAGCTCGGCTTTTCCATTGTCCACAGTATAAATTCTGGTGTTCGAAGTTCCTCCGTCAATCGTTATATACAAATGTTATTCCTCCGTTTCACCGTTCACCGCCTTAACATATTTCTTTGCCGATGCGGTTATCTTTTCGAAATTGTCCTCAGCAATATATTCCTTATTTATAATACTCGCCCCGATTCCGAATCCGCACACTCCTGCAGTCAGGTATTCGCCGATATTCTCCGGAGTTATTCCCCCTACGGCTAAAAATCGTATATGCGACAGCGGGGCGGCCATCGCATATACATAGCCTGCTCCCATGCTTGTGACCGGGAATATCTTCACAAAATCCGCCCCGGCACGATTTGCCGCCTCTGCCTCGCTCGGCGTCAGCGCGCCCGGAATTGAAACCATGCCAAGCTCCTTTGTATATCTTATAACTTCGTCATCTGTATTGGGGGAAATTATAAATCCCCCTCCGGCATCATATGTCCTTTTGACCTGCTCCCGAGTCAGAACCGTTCCGGCGCCTATGTACATCCTGCCGTCAAATTCACGCACAAGTGCGTCAATAGCGCGTGAAGTCTCCTCATCCGAAACGCTCCCGTCCGCACTGTATGTGATCTCCACAAGCCGTATGCCGCCGTTATAAAGTGCCTCTGCAAGCGGAATAAGTTTTTTAAACTCCACGCCGCGCACAATCGCTATTATTTTCCTTTTGTTTATGGCATTAATAATATCATGCTGCATATAATGCACCTCCCGAAGAATATCTTATCAAACAAGAATACAAAATCAATGGTAATTTCAGCAGATAATATGTGATTTTTTGCAAATAAAGAATACTTACAGAACTGCAATAAATTTTAATGCCTTGAAATTTTCAATATCAATCGGAGGATAAATATGGATTTCAATTACTGTACAAAAGATAAAGAAATGAGTTTTTGGTATGCAAAAGGAAATTCGCTCATGTCAGGGGGCGAATTTCATAATTTTCACGGAATTCATTACATATTCCGAGCCGAAGGCAGCTTTTTATCCGGAGAAGAAAAAGCTCTCTGCTAAATAACGGACGGCGGGACAGTCAAATTATAGTGGCTGCCCCGCTTTTTCGTATCTTTTCGCAAGCCGCTCTTGAAAGCATTACAATTCTATGTTATACTAATCGTAAACGAACGGTCGGTATATATAAGGGAGCGCAGCAACATGAAAACAACTGAGCAACAGCACAATGAGCGCAAGCGGGAAATGATGGAAAAATGCTTTGAATGCTATGCCGAAAACGGGCTGACGGGTACGGGAATCAAAGCCCTGGCTGATGCCTGCGGCTGCACAAAGGCAAATCTTTATTCGTATTTCAAAAACCTTGACGAGCTGATTATTGAGTCAACCGCATACTGTATGGAAAAGGTCGAGGACGATTTTATGGAGATGGCGCCCACCGACCCCAAGGATGTTGTAAAGAATGACTTGCGAAAAGCAAGTCCTTTTTCAGTTCTGTTCACCCACGGCATTATTGCTTAGCAACGATGTTCAACCTTCAGCCGACAGGCAGCGCCGCGCCCTCCCCGTATGGGGAGGGCGCAAAAGCGGGCACCGCGGCGCTGCCTATCTCTTTATCTTTGCCGTCGGGCAGGCGGATAACTTAAAACACACAAAAAGCAGTGCGGAGCCAAAGCGTTGATGCTTTGACTCCGCACTTTTTTCTGTTTAATATACCTGTGATCATACACCGTAGATATATCCGCCCTTCGGTGTACCGCCGATGCGAGCGGCCAAACAATAAGGTCCGTTCGGCGTCTGATCATCCGTAACCGATCCTCGACTGCCGATTACCTTTCCGTTGTGTCACCGATCTATGGGCTTAGGTCTCCGACCGTTGATCATTGATCATTCGCTCCGTCTCCTTTGTCGTCGGCATTCGAATCGTTCTTGTCCTCAGCTTCGGTCATATCGGCATCCTTCAAGGCCCTGTCGTCTCTCAGAACGGAGTCTCCCGAAAAGTGTTCCACCGTATACGGGCTCGTGTTTCCGACCTCCTTAAGGGTCTTGATCTTACCAGCCTGAGCAATTATCGCAACCACCGCAGCGAGCACCGCCGCCGTGAGCGCCGCAACCGTCACTGCAAATGTCGCGAGATCCACTGTCCTTTTGGACGCCAGCGGATCCACGTCCGCACGGTCTACGCCGTCATTACCGTTGTTGTCTGACGACGCTCCGATCGTATCACCGTAATACCTCTGCAGAGTTTTTTCGGCGGTGTCGTATACATACAGACCGCTGCCCTCTCCGAGCCTCACTCCCCACACAAGGGCAAACTCTCCGTATTCCCCGAAGATGAATGAGGACAACTTCACGCTGCCTATCTCTATCTCAGAGGTCGAGCTTCCCGAAGGCTGCTTTATGTAATACAAAACACTGTCAAGGAGATACTCATTATCTCCGTATTTATAGTTCACCGGCAGTGAAAATTCTATTGTTTCCCTACGATAGATATACAGTGCCGAGTCTTTTCCATTGCTTAGGGCGACAAGAATCATCTTCCCGTCGCTGCTTTCAAAAGCGGGGATTTCGACACCGTTGAATGTCGATATTGTCGCATCGAAACCTGACGGGACCTTGATACCCGTAACATCTGTCAGCACTTTCATTTCTTTCCCGTCGACCATTACCGTCAGGTCATCCGCAGGAGCGGGTTCCGACGATGTGTTTGACGAAGCGGACGAAGAGGATGTTGAGCCCGAAGAAGATGTTTGTCCCCCACCCTGTGAAGAAGAATTTTTTTCTTTTACGATGTTAAATGTGTATACCTTTACCGCCCCGTTTTCAGCAGTAACGGTCACCTTTTTCTGTCCCTTTTCTCCGGTGATCTTGTAATCACCCGTGGTGTTCGCCTTTGCTTTACTGTCTGCAGCCGTCCCATTTATTGTCACTGTATCGGTATTGTGCGGAACCGTAAGAGTATATGTGACCACCGACGAAGAAAAGCTCGGTGCAAGCTTATACTTCAACGGTTTATTTCCTGAATCCGCGACCCCGATATCGACCTTGGACAGGTTATTGTTGGACGATTTCTGCGGGGTTTGCACATTCACCGATGCGCTTTTATCACTCGGCGGAGTGAGCGTCGACGCGTTACCGTCCGCCATTGAGGTTATCCTGATCTTAACGGTACCGCTGCCGGTCTTTTTGCTCTTAAATGTCAGCGTCTGCGATAAGGTCTGCTTTCCGACTCCGTCACGTGCAAAGTAGGACATTCTGACCTTTCCGCCCGTTCCGTTTGATTCAAAATCTCCGCTTTGTGAGGATGAGTAGTCCAAAAGCGAAGCATCATACTCAATTTCGGCATCGGCGGCTCCGATCGTACCTCCCGAAACCGAGAGTTTTACAACGACCGTAACATTTGCACCGACGGTAACCGTTGTCGGACTTACCGATATGGCAGCCGTTGCGGTGGGTGCCGCGTGTGCAACGGGAAGGACGGCGGTCGCAGCGATCACTGCGGCAAAAACAGTGCCCATCATCTTTTTTATCATTCGTCAATCCCCCTGTATGGTTTCTCTTTTTCCGAGTATAAACATCTGTATATACAACAAATCAATGGAATTCAATGAGGCATCCTTGTTAGCGTTGGCTGCAACCGTCTGCACCTTGTCTATCTCCGATATGCGGAGTATTGCGCGCTGCGCGACAAGCAGATCAATTGAATTGACATATCCGTCGCGGTTTACATCACCGTAGATCACGACGGTATACCTCATCGCCTCTGTGCCTGCAGTATCGTAAATAACCACGGTGTCCCCGGTACAGACGAGACTGCTTGCCGATTTTTCGGTATTGTCGGCGCCGAAAAGCTTTGCCGTTCCATCGGCAACCGTAAACTTTTCTTCGAATATCGCCGCCGTCGTTCCGGGCTCCACCCGCGTGACATATTCGCCTACGGTGTAGGTGTCCGATGTGATGATCGGTGTTTTCGGATCGTCGGGATCGGGTGCCTTTTCTTTTCTGAATATGCTTACCGTGTAGTTCCTCTTACTGCCGTTTGATGCCGTAACGGTAAGCGTGACGGTGTTGTTTCCGTAATTCAAGGAGATGTTGCCGCCTCCCGTGACCTTTGCCCCGCTGTCATACGGCACTGCGGTAACGCTCACACTCGCATCGGTCACCACGGTATCATAGGAGAATTTATAGACATCGAAAGCCGAAGAGAGCTCATAATTCTCTACCGTTATGGATTTTAAGTAATTGTTATTTGTTCCGCTCGCGGTAGGCTTGGCACAGGCAGAATCAGGCATACCGGTATAAACGGGTATTTTGAACACTGCGGCATTTTTTATTGTTTCCGAGGTAAAGCCTCTCTTAAGTATAGAGGCCTCGCTCACGGGTGCCGGCAGGTAAGTCATATACTCATGCCAATAGTAACCGTTTCCGCCGTCAACGACATCGAATTTCTGAAGATACAGAGTGTCCTGACCGGTCTTAAAGTAATTATCGTCAAGGAATTTCGAACCGCCTATCAAGGATTTGAGCGGAGTGTCCCAACCCTGGCTCTTGGCGTGTTGTGCACCCTGGACATATTTATTATCACCGTATGTTTTTATATTCCACAGGTTGTAGTAACCCTCGTAGCCTGCCACTTCTCCCCTGCCGCTCGGATTTCCGTTAACGCCCTGCTCCTGGCGAAGTCGTGATGCAAGCATATATGAGCTTATGCCCGTAAGCTTCTGCGCGGCGGAAAACGCGGACGCATAGCTGTTTACATTGACGATTTCCTTTACGGTCTTACCGTCAACGATATCTCCGGGCTTTATCTCCTTGTCCTGCTCGCTGCCGGAGGAAGTCCCGGAAGAAGAGGATGAAGACGACGCTCCGCCTGAAGTGCTGCCCGAGACACTGCCTTCCGACGAGGTCGGGTCGGTTGATTCCGACGAGCTGCCATCGGTCGTTTTCGGGTCGTCCTTTGACGAGGTGATCTTATAGCTGCCGTCGGTAAAAATATATACCTTTTCGTCGTTGTCGGGATAGGCTGCCGCCCACTTAAGTCCCGAAAGAATGTTCTTTACACCCTGCTCCGTTTCACCTGTTTGACCCCTTGCGACAAAAAACATAAATACGCTCGTGTCATCAAGGAAGTTACGCGGATCAAGACAGTATTTAAGATATTCAACGCTCGCCGCATGGTAAGCGCCGCCGTCAAAGGTTACAAAGCTTCCCGTACTGAAATTGTAGAATCCTTTGTCATAGGTTTTCCATGAGTTCGAAGCCGATTTGTCTATCAGACTTGAACCTCCGAATTCAGCCGCAACAACATTGTTCCAGCTCAAATTTGTATGCAGCGCGGTAAATTTCCAGTTCGGATACTTTGCGTGCAGTTTTCTCAACAGAACTTTATAGCTTTCGGGAAAGCCCTGTGCGGTCAGTTGCTTTTCAAAATCACCGTCCGCCGGTGTTTCGGGTGTTATGTAAATATAATTCGAATGCACATACCCGCTCTTTCCCGAGTATGTGATACTGTACCATTTGGTGACGCCGCCCACCGCAGTACCCGTCGCTTCACCGGTGACGGTAACCGTCGTGCCCGAAGGGATCGAAGCGATGATCGAGGAGCTTGTCGACGGCGCGCTGCGCATATTGAGGTTGTCCGACGATGTAACGACCGTTCCGCTCGTGGGATAGGTCACTGCGCTTACCGCAAGGAATCCGTACATAAAGACAGCCGCAGTTGTTGCTGCTATAAGTATTAAGCTCAAAATTTTCTTCATCACACGCGGTCATCTCCTTATATCAACACTTAACAAACGTCAGAATACTGCCGAAAGACGGGTAATGCAGAATCGTTGCATTCGGAAATCCCGTCAACGCTTGTCCCGATGTTACGCACTGCTTAAATGTAATTATAACAAAATTACTCTGAGTTTACAATAGCCACTATTTGTTTTTTTGTTATTATGTCAACCGACATAAAACGGCGCCTCCGATCGGGACAACGCGTGCTTGATTGTGACGCCGAACAAGTGACAATGGTCTTATGCTTACTCCGCCGAGCGTGCGATGCCGT
>CAKRVQ010000049.1 GCA_934408795.1 uncultured Eubacteriales bacterium | reverse complement strand
CTATGACAGAGCCGGTAAAATACAGCGGAAGTCTTAAAGGCGAGAATGATGAAAAAAGCAGCGTTAACCCGGATAAAGACGCGAGTACCGATAATAAAGGAAATCATGAAAAAGATACAGAACAAAACTTTCCTGAGAAGAGCAAAAGGGCTTCCTTTGCATGGTGGATTGTTGCTGTCGCCGCAGTGGTAACTGGTGCGGGTGTTTTGGGAATAGTTTTAATTTTAAGAAACCGTTCTGATTCGGAAAAGCGGTGATGAATGACAAAAGATTGTTCCGGATATTTAGAGCAGTACTTATGTGCACACCATGGAATGAATGATGAGGCAAAAGTCAGACGATTACCAAACAGCGGTCTCCGAGTCTTGGCCTCAACCGCTTAGTAGTGCAAAACACATAGACCCGATATGCTGTTAACGGATATCAAGACATGTTCACCTTGGCATCTAAACAGTGCAGGGAAATTGTGACAAGGTAAAGTGTGACACGGGAAACTGTCGAGTCGTTTTTTACGGATGACAAAAGCAACAAAATCTTATCGAGGAAGTAACGGCGGGTAAGCGGGAAGACCTTGTAGATGCTTTTTATTCAACTCGGTTCCCGAGAACTACTTTGCTTCGGTAACCGACGGCGCGTAAATTCCGTAACCCATGAAAGTCGATAAACACAAACATATTCTAATGTCAAGTGGAATCCGATTTTTTAAAACCCTAGCGCTGCATAGGCTTTCGGACTTTCAACACATGTTGCGGCCGTTTAATTTGTTGTGATAAAATCGGGCGGCCATATGAGTTTTAAGCATTGTTTATTCTTGTTTGGTAAAAGAGATGCGTATTGCGAATCCTTTCCATTTTTGGGCGCCTTCGGCTTAACCTGCGGATGCTGTCTTATTATGGGTTTTGAAAAGGATCGGATATTCAAGCCGCTTAAGGTCGTAAGCACTGAAAGCAACGGCGCCGTTCATGACCGCCGCAAAAACGATTGGAAAAACTACTGATTTTGGCGCCACCCTGATCCCGTCGTTGCGGGAAAAAGAATGTAAAGCGCATTACCGGCATATTATTTCCTGAAAGGGGAGTGCCTGTAATGCGCTTATTTAATAAATATATCACGGTTTTTGCGTGGGCGGCTGCTGCCGTCATGCTGATGTCGGGCACTGTTTACGCGGTGCCGTCAGACAGTGAAAAGCCGCAGGATACGATGATCTCAACCGAAAATATGTCGGACGATATATTCGAACCACTGCCCGAGGAATCAAAGCCTGCGGCGACCTCCGCCGATCTGCAGATAAGCTCAAAGTCGGCAATACTTATCGAGCAGAAAACGGGGAATATTATATACGAGAAAAACGCACACGAAAAACTGTCGCCCGCTTCGGTCACCAAAGTCATGTCACTGCTTCTGATAACCGAGGCGATAGACCGTGGGGACATCTCGCTTGATACCGAAATAACCGCAAGCGAACACGCGAGCGAAATGGGCGGTTCACAGATATGGCTGAAGGTCGGCGAGGTAATGACGGTCGACGATCTTCTGAAGGCGACGGTGATAGCTTCGGCAAACGATGCGACCGTGGCACTTGCCGAGGCTGTATCGGGCAGTGAAGAGGTGTTCGTCGCGGAGATGAACGAACGGGCTGCTCAGCTCGGAATGAATGATACGGTGTTCAAAAACTGCACGGGACTGGACGCCGAAGGTCATGTCACAAGCGCATATGATATATCCGTAATGTCGCGCGAACTGCTGAGACACGATATCATAAGGAACTATTCGACGGTCTGGATGGACACCTTAAGAGGCGGAAAATCCCAGCTTGTGAACACAAATAAGCTGGTCAGATTCTATGAGGGAACGATAGGACTCAAGACGGGCACCACATCAAAGGCGGGATACTGCCTTTCCGCTGCTGCGGAGCGCGACGGCACGGTATTCATAGCGGTGGTCATGGATGCGCCTTCAAGCAAGGAACGCTTTGCGGAGGCGAGGTCGCTCTTGAGTTACGGATTTGCCAATTTCACATTCAGATCATTTTCGGTTCCGTCCGAAGAGCTTACCGATATAAAGGTAAAGGGCGGAACGGCGGAAAAGGTATCGGTCAGAGCGGCGGGTGATTGCGAATTCCTGCTTGAAAAGGTGAACGCCGACAGAATAACCCATATAACCGAGCTTGATGAGGAAATAGCGGCACCGGTCGAAGAGGGCGAGCAGGTGGGAATGTGCAGGATCTTTTCCGGAGACGAGGAGATAGGCACCGTGAAGATAGTCGCCTCGTCATCGGTCGAAAAGATGAGTTTCTTAAAAGCTTTTTTAAGACTGCTCGGGCAAATGGCAGTCGTATGATAAACTTTTTGTGAACAGATATTTTTGTGTTGAAAAGACGGTGCCGATAATGTATAATAAATAAAACAAGATATACCAAGGATTGATATTAAATGGGACTTAAATTCAATGACGGCTATGCGGCTGAGTTTCTCAACGAAAGTGATTACTCCGGCATAGCGGGACAAACAAAGGAAGCTTTTTCAAGACTTATGGACCGCAGCGGTCTCGGCAATGATTTTCTCGGCTGGATAGATCTGCCCGAGAATTATGACAGGGAAGAATTCGAAAGGATCAAAGCTGCCGCCCGTAAGATCAAAAGCGATTCCGATATACTTGTGGTCATCGGAATCGGCGGATCATATCTCGGCGCACGCGCCGCGATAGAATTCCTCAATTCACAGTTGTATAACAGTATGCCGAAAGACACGCCCGATATCTACTTTGCGGGGAATACCCTCTCGGGCGCTGCGACTGCCGATATACTTAAGATCTGCGAGGGCAAGAGAGTATCGGTAAATGTTATATCCAAGTCGGGAACCACTACCGAACCCGCGGTCGCGTTCCGTATATTCAGAGAATACCTTGAAAAGACGGTCGGCGTGGAAGAGGCACGCAAGCGTATATACTGCACAACCGATAAGGCTCGCGGCACTCTCAAGGAACTTGCCGACAGTGAAGGCTATGAGTCGTTCGTTATTCCGGACGATGTAGGCGGAAGATTCTCGGTCCTCACCGCAGTGGGACTTCTTCCCATAGCGGTCAGCGGTGCCGATATCGACAAGCTTATGGCAGGTGCCGCAGCGGCAAGGAAGGATTACACGGTCGGCGATATAGAGTCGAACCCATGCTGCCGTTATGCAGCCATACGCAATATGCTCTATCGCAGAGGTAAAGAGATCGAGCTCCTTGTCAGCTATGAACCCTCGTTTACAATGATGGGCGAGTGGTATAAGCAGTTGTTCGGAGAAAGCGAAGGTAAGGATAATAAAGGAATCTTCCCCGCCTCCGCGATATTCTCTACCGACCTCCATTCTCTCGGCCAGTATATTCAGGAGGGCAGGCGCCACCTTTTCGAGACCATTGTTTCGATAAAGGACTGCGGCTCGGATGTTACAGTCGACCGTGCGGAAAATAACGGTGACGGTCTCAATTTCCTCGCGGGAAAGACACTTTCGTATGTGAGTGAGAAGGCTTGCCAGGCGACCGTACTCGCCCATTCGGACGGCGGAGTGCCCAACCTCATCGTCGAAATAGATTCCAAGAACGAAGAGGATCTCGGAAGGCTCATCTACTTCTTTGAGATGTCGTGCGCGATCTCCGGTTATATACTCGGTGTGAATCCGTTCAATCAGCCGGGTGTAGAAAGCTACAAGAAGAATATGTTTGCAATGCTCGGCAAGCCCGGATATGAAGGGAAAAAGGCGGAGCTTGAAGCAAGAATAAAGGGTTAAAAAAACCGCGCGGCGGTCTAAATATAAAGGAGTTGTTTTAAATGGTAAAACTCATAATAGGCAAGAAGGGTACCGGAAAGACCAAAAAACTTATCGACGCGGTCGTTCATGCCACCGAAAAGTCCGACGGCAATGTTGTCTGCATCGAAAAGGGCCCGGCTCTTACCTATGATATTCCTCATAAAGCAAGACTTATAAACATCGAAAACTTCGGTGTTTCGGGATATGACACTCTTTACGGATTCCTGTGCGGAATATGCGCCGGAAACTATGATGTTACCGATATTTTCGTCGATGCCACACTCCGTATCGGCGGAAGAGATTACGGTGAGCTTCTTGAATTTATGAGAAAGGTCGCCCCGCTTTCGTCCGACAGCAACACCTGCATGGTGTTCACGGTCTCCTGCGATGAGGAGGAGCTTCCCGCCGAGCTTTTCAATTTCACCGAGAAGTATTAAGAAGATACATAAGACCGACGGTTTTATAAGTAAAACCTGCGCCGCCCCGCATACAGTTTGCGGGGCGGCGCAGGTTTGTTATTCTCCGTCATGATCGGACAATCGCCGTGATCGGGCAACAATCTTGATCGGGCAATCGCCGCGATCGTGCAATTATGTTTGTTGCCGATGCGGTCTTGCTTGCGGCAGATGCATAGCGGGGCGACCGTACCCCGTGACACGCACCCGTGCTTTCGGGTGTCGAAAAGCGCTTTAAGATACGCACCTAAACTCTGTTTATGGGCGAGTCCGATATAAACGCTTCGATATTTTCCGCCACTGCGGCGATGAGGCGGCGCCTTGCCTCGGGTGTTGCCCATGCGATATGAGGGGTCATAAGGCAGTTTTCGGCGCCCTTTAACGGGCAGTTTTCGGACATCGGCTCTTCGGTCAGCACATCAAGCGCAGCACCCGCTATCCTGCCCTCGTTAAGGGCGCGGGCGAGCGCAGACTCATCTATGACCCCGCCGCGCGAGGTGTTGATGATGTAAGCCGAAGGCTTCATAAGCGATAATGTGCGATCGTTCAGAACATGATGCGTTTTATCGGTCAGAGGGCAGTGGAATGAAATAAAATCGGCAGTTCGAAACAACTCGTCCTCGGATACTTCCCGTACACCCGCCATATTCTTCGGCGACCTTGTGAAGGAGATGACCTCCATTCCGAACGCGAGGGCGATCCCTGCCGCTGCGGCGCCTATCGTCCCGAGACCGTATATTCCGAAGACCTTTCCTTTAAGCTCGGTCATACGGTAGGGAAAATATGAGAACTGTTTCGAATTCATCCAGTCGCCCGCGGCAACCGACGCGGTATAACGCGATGTACTGAGACTGAGCTCAAGCAAAAGCGAAAAGGTCAGCTGGACCACCGAATCGGTCGAATATCCGGGTACATTGCATACAACGATCCCGTGCGAATGCGCGTATTCGATATCGATGTTGTTATATCCCGTTGCAAAGAGAAAAACGCCTTTAACACCTGTTTTTGCCATTATATCGGCAGTTATTGCTGCCTTGTTGCATATGATAACATCCGCTCCCGCGGCAACCGACTTAATCTCCTCCGACGACAAAATGTCGTAGTATTCGACATCCCCGAGCCTTTCGATCGGCGAAAGGTCAAGGTCGCCTTTTGTCACGGTGCAGCGGTCAAGAACCACTATCCTCATTTTTTACCGCCCTCCGTTTTTCGTATACGGTCGAATTCCTTATATGCCTGTTCCTTTTTTGATTCGCCGAATTTGAAATAGACCCTGTTTTTCAGGTCGTCGGGCAAATATTGTTGACGGACATAGTGATTCGGGTAATCGTGCGGATAAAGATAGTTCTGCCCCTTTACCTCACTGTCGTCTCCGTCAAGATGCTTGTTCTGCAGCTGACGCGGGACCTTGACGCCCAGACCCTTGGAAATGTCTGCAGCGGCGGCATCCACCGCATTGTAAGCCGAATTCGATTTGGGGCTTATCGCAACGAGGATCGCTGCGTCGGCAAGCGGTATCCTCGCCTCGGGAAGACCGAGCATAAGAGCCGCATCTACCGCAGATTTCACAATCGGTATGATCGAAGGATCGGCGAGCCCCACATCTTCGCAGGCACATACCATAAGCCTTCGGCAGGCGCTCGGCAGATCTCCCGCCTCAAGCAGCTTGGCAAGGTAAAAGACGGCGGCATCGGGATCGCTGCCGCGCATTGATTTCTGAAACGCCGATACGGCGTCATAGTGCCCGTCGCCCGCGCGGTCATAGCCGAAAGCGTTGCCCGATGTTGCCTGACGGGCAATATCCGAAGTGATGATCCGTTTTCCGTCGGAGTCTGCGCGGGTGCCGAGGACCGCGGCCTCCGCGGCGTTTATTGCTTTTCTTACATCTCCGCCGCAGCCGGAGGCGATCAGCCTTACGGCGTCGTCCTCCGCCTCAACACCTCCGTATTCTTCCGTAAGAAGAGCAAAGGCTCTTTTCACCGCGGGCACGATATCGTCGGGCGTAACGGCTTTGAATTCAAATACCGAAGAGCGGGAAAGGAGTGCGCCGTAGACATAAAAATACGGATTCTCGGTGGTCGACGCTATAAGCGTCACACTGCCGTTTTCGATGTTTTCAAGCAGCGTTTGTTGCTGCTTTTTTGAAAAGTACTGTATTTCGTCAAGGTACAGAAGAATCCCGCCGCAGCCTCCGAGTGTCGCGGTCTCGGCAACGGCTGAGCGAATGTCGGCGGTCGATGCCGATGTGCCGTTAAGCATATGCAGACGCATACCCGACTTTTCGGCAATTATCCTCGCAAGCGTGGTCTTTCCGACTCCCGAGGGACCGTAAAATATCATATTCGGTATTTTGCCGCTTTCGATTATGTTCCGAAGCAGGCGGCCCTTGCCGATGAGATGTTGTTGTCCGACCATTTCGTCAAGCGAAGAGGGTCTGATTCTGTCTGCGAGAGGTGAAGTCATTTTGTTTTTCTCTTCCTCATTCTCATTTTAATGTCCGAACAGCGATCAGCTAAAGGGCTGCAAGCACATCAAGGACGAACTTCCATGTTCTGCCGACCGAGGCGATATCGAGTCTCTCCGAATACGAATGTATATCACGCATATCGGGTCCTATCGACACGGCATCGAGCCCGGGCAGCTTTTGTGAGAGCAGACCGCATTCGAGTCCTGCATGAATGACCGATATATCGGGTTCTTTGCCGGTCTCGTTCTTATATACTTCGGACATCACATCGCGAAGATGGGATGACTTCCGGTATTCCCAGGCGGGGTAGGGAGATACTCTTTCGGCGGAGAATCCGCAGCTTTTGGCGAGCTTTACGATCGAATATGCCAATTCGTCGCGCTCCACGGTCACACTGCTTCTCACCGAGCAATCGACCTTAACGGTGTCGGAATCAAGCTTGACCACGCCTACATTCGACGATGTTTGTACGAGTCCTTCCACATCGGCACTCATTTTGTGTACTCCGTACGGCAGCGAAGAAAGGAAGCTCACCGTGCGGCGGGTCGAATCGGTATCAAGTACAAGTCCCTCTTTATACCCGTAAAGGCCTATGCCGATAAGCCCGCTGCTCTCAACGCTTCCGAATTCCTTCCGAAACTTTGAGCGGAAACGGGATACCGCCTTTATGACGGCGGCACAGTCGCGCTTTTCAAACATTATCGCGGCGGCGGTATGTGAAGTGATG
>CAKRVQ010000048.1 GCA_934408795.1 uncultured Eubacteriales bacterium | reverse complement strand
AATCCGAATCAGTTTTTTCGCTGCGGATTTTCCGCATTGCCGCGTTAAAATCCTCGTTAATCCGAAAGGATTAACTGTGTTTTATGCCTTGCACTGCAAAAAATCCGTTATCGAAAAAATCCGCGACCTAAAATGACTGGACTTTTTGTACGGATTTTTATGCGGAGGATGCAAATAAGGCTCCCGCCTTATAAAGACGACAAGTGAAAATACACCGGTTTAGGCCGGTTCGGATTTATTATCGTTCGCCTATCCAAAAATTACATTCGCCGTTTTTATAATGTTGCGGCAATAATAATTCGGCAGGCTGAAAAAACAAAGCGAAAAGAAGGAAGTAGCAATGCAACGAAAGTGTAAAAAGATCTTGGCACCGCTTTGCGCTGCGCTTGCCGTGTGCAGCAGCTTGCTGTTTTTCTCGTTCTGGTATCTGTCGGTAAATCTACCCTCGACAATATCCTATACCGACAGTGCGGATCTGCTCGTATCGGGCTTGTTTCCGGTTCGTACCGTGATATCCGACAAAACAAACGAGGCTCAGTTGAATCTGACAGGTCGGGAAAAAGAATATCGGGCGGATATGATGTTATTCGGAATTTTCCCCGTAGGAAAAGCGACCGTCACAAAAGTTGAGGAGAGCGAAGTACAGGTGCTCGGCGAACCCTTCGGTATAAAAATATATTCCGACGGCGTTATGGTAGTCGGAATGAGCGATGTGGACTCACCCGAAGGCAACGTCAACCCCTCAAAGAATGCGGGAATTGAGATCGGAGATGTACTGGTTTCGATAAACGGAATTAAGGTCACAACAAACGGAGAGGTCTCCTCCGCGGTATCCGACTGCGGAAATTCGTGTGTTACCGTTGTGCTGCGGCGCAACGAAAAGGAGATCAAAACATCATTGACACCTGCTTATTCAAAGAGTGAAAAATGTTACAGGATCGGTCTTTGGGTCAGGGACAGTTCGGCGGGGATAGGCACCCTGACCTTTTATGACCCGACCTCGGGAGTTACGGGAGGTCTCGGTCACGGAATTACCGACCGCACAACGGGAGAGCTTGTTCCTCTTCTCTCGGGTGAGCTGGTCGGCTCGGAGATACTCGGCATTAAGAAAAGCACGAACGGAAATCCGGGAGAGCTGCAAGGGAGATTTGTCTCCGGCTTTTCGGGAGATATTCTGCTCAACTCAGCGATCGGCGTGTACGGCACGACAAAGTCGGTGTATGCAACCGACCGCCTCTACCCCGTTGCGCTGAAGCAGCAGGTCTCTGCGGGATATGCTCAGGTTCTCACAACGATTTCGGATTCCGGTGCCGAGTTTTTTGATTGTATGATAGAAAAAATCTGTCTTAAAGACAACGCGGGCTCGCAAAGTATGGTGATAAGGATCACCGATGAGCGGCTTCTGAACACGGCAGGCGGGATCGTTCAGGGAATGAGCGGAAGTCCCGTTATTCAGAACGGAAGACTTGTCGGCGCGGTCACCCATGTTTTTGTAAATGACACGGCGAGAGGCTACGCGGTCTTTGCCGAAAGCATGCTGAACGAAGCAAGGCGCGCAAAGTCGGTGAACGGAAAAGCATCCTGACCCACGGAAGGGTCGCGGCATTCATGCCGCGACCCTTCACTTTTTTGTGATCTGTTTTCTTAAACCTTTTGTTTTTTATCCGCTTGTTTCTTGCTACAACACCTTGCTCAAGAAGAGTTTCAGTCGCGGATTCTGCGGGTTTTCGAATATTTCCTCGGGAGTGCCCGATGCCGCGATCACTCCGTCATCCATAAACAGGATTCTATCGGCGACCTCTCTCGCAAAACCCATTTCGTGGGTAACGATGACCATTGTCATACCCTCGTCGGCAAGCTCTTTTATAAGCGCGAGGACCTCTCCGACCATTTCGGGATCGAGCGCGCTGGTGGGCTCATCAAAAAGGATGACCTTCGGATTCATTGCAAGCGCCCTTATTATGGCGATACGCTGCTTTTGTCCGCCCGAGAGGGTCGACGGATATTTGTCCGCCTTATCCTCAAGTCCTATACGGGCGAGGAGCTTGTGCGCATACTCATACTCTTCTTTTTTTATTGTGCGGGCGGATTTGACATCGCTGCGGCCCTTTCTGAAGATCCCTGCGACGGCATTGAAAAATCTTTGCTTCCGGGTGGCTCTCAGCCTGATGGTAAGCGGAGCCATTGTTATATTCTGAATGACCGTTTTGTTGTTGAACAGATTGAACTGCTGGAATACCATTCCCATATGGCGGCGGTGCTTGTTTATGTCCACCTTCATATCAACGAGGTTTTCGCCCTCAAACATAATGGTGCCGGAGGTAGGGTCCTCCATACAGTTCAGGCAGCGCAGAAATGTAGACTTTCCGCTTCCCGAGGGACCTATGACCGCTATTTTTTCACCTTCGTTAACGGTGGTCGTTATACCTTTCAGGACCTCGTTTTTTCCGAAGCTCTTTTTCAGATCAATTATGTCTATCACTTGCGTGCAGCCTCCTTTCCATCAGTTTGATAAGAAGCGTTATCGCATAAACAATAACTATGTAGCACAGTCCCATTACGATGTAAGGGATCATAAATTCATAAGAATTTGTTCCTATCTTCTTGAAGGCGTTGCAAAGATCCATAGCGCCGACAAAGTTTATGACCGAAGTCTCTTTGATGAGCGAAATGAATTCGTTTCCCAATGTGGGAAGAATGTTTTTTACCGCCTGAGGTATTACCACCTTGAGCATTACCGTGACATAGCCGAGGCCGAGTGCGCGTCCCGCCTCCATCTGACCTATGTCGACCGACTGTATTCCCGAACGCATTATTTCGGAAACATAAGCGCCTGAGTTGAGTCCGAAAATGACAACGCAGCATCCGACAGACGATATATCGACACCCAACAGGGGGAAGAGAACAAAATATCCGAGCAGCAGCTGAACGACGATAGGCGTGCCGCGGAAAAGTCCGACATAGACACTGCATATCGCATTGAGCACGCGCGGCAGCACCTTATACTTCGGCATAACGCGTACGGCGGCAATCAGAGTGCCTATAACTATACCGATGAGAAGTCCGAGCACGGCTATCTTTGCGGTGTTCGCGAGTCCCTCAAGGACATCCTTGTATCCGCCTTTATCAATAAGAACCCTTACAAATTTTTCCCATTTCAGAGGGAAATTAAAATTACCCATATTTGTTTCCTTATGAACACGATATCCTCCCTGCAGAGGGCGTCTCCCTTTTTATCGGAAGACTCCCTTTTGTGCAGAGAGGACTGCGCTTATTTTAATTCGATCAGTCGTTTACCGACTCGACTATCTTTGCGGCGGGTGCTTCGTCGACAACAACAAAGGAAAGCTTTCCGTTGAGCATATCCATGACTGCGGATGCTGCCGACTCATATCCTACGCATTTTACCTTGAAGCCGTCAAAGCCCCAATCTTCGTCGCCTTCAACATAAAGCATACCCGTTGTGCCTGTCTGAACGCCCACCTTGGTGTCCTCGGCCATCGCCTTGATCTTTGCCTCTACCTCTTCGGCGGTCTTGCAGCCGTCAAATGTTGTGTCATCAGCCTTGCAGACAACCACCTGTGAAGCCTCGTAGTAGGGCTCGGTGAACTTGACAAGCTTCTCACGGTCGGGGCTTACGGTAAGTCCTGCCATACCGATATCGGCATTGCCCGAATTTACCGAGTTGAGGATCGCGTCAAATTCCATATCGACTATTACCAACTCTTTGCCGAGCTTTTCTGCAAGAAGAGCCGCAATTTCGATATCAACTCCGTAGAACTTATCGCCGTCCTTGTACTCAAATGGGCTGAACGGGGTGTTTGTGGCAACCACAAGCTGATCCTTGGAAGAATCCTGCTTACCGGCATCGTATCCGGTGGGGGTGCCTATTCCGGCGAAGTACTTATCAACGATCTCGTTGAACTTTCCGTTTTCCTTTATCTCGGCAAGGAGGTCGTTGACACTTTTAAGAAGCTCTGCATCCGCGGGATTAACGGCGTAAGCATACTGCTCATCCGTAAGCTTGACTTCGACCATTTTCACAGATGCGGCGGGAAGCGACGAAGACGAACCGTCTGTGCTGCTTGTATCGGTATTTGTTTTGCCGCAGCCTGCGAAGCAGGCGGCGAATGTGCATACCGCCATAGCGGCTGCAAGGATCTTTGCAAATTTCTTCATTTTATGTTTTCTCCTTTTTCCTTGGAGCCGTTTGGCTCTGTCGTTTTGTTGTATACAAGTATAATGCATAATATGCAGTTTGTCAAGCGTTTTTCTGCATAAATATTAAATAAAATCGCATAGCCGATCGGATTTTGCAATGTTTAAAATATACAAAAAGGTCCGACATGTCCCCGATTTCGGGCTTTGGGGCTGCGAGCGGAGCACTCGGAAAGTGAATATTTATTATCATTTTATACATTATTTATACATAAATGCATACCGTCTCTTTGACCGACGGCTCCCGATTTACAACTTACGGCTTACTGTTTATGGCTTACGGCTTACGGCGCCCTCCGGCTTATCGCTCGCGGTCTGCGACTCCGGATCTGCTGCTCACCGCTTTTGTCCCCTATCCTCTTTTAAGCGCAAAAGGTCGGGCAATAGGGCAAGCGGTTTACTTTTCTTTGTCCTTTATAATGGAGGAAAAGACTTGTCCGCCGAACCGCTGCGGCGGCTCCCGACAGAAGGTGATTTCGTTCGACTCCGTTATCTCTTGATTTTTATTCGGAATGGATTATAATATAATGTATAAAGAAGAAAAGAGGTGCTGTTATGAAAAAGACTATTTGCAAACGGGAATACGATACCGATGTCGCCTCCGTTATAAAGAAAAAGACGGTCGGCTTATTCGGTGATGAAGCGGGATATGAAGAGACGCTTTATCAAATGCCGAACGGAGCTTACTTTCTCTATGTAAACGGCGGCAGCGCGTCGCCCTATACGAGTGAAAACATCAAGTCGGTATCAAAGGCAAAAGCCGAGCTTTGGCTCAAGGAAAACTAATAAACGGATACTTGCCGCCCGCCAAGTCCGACTGGCAGTAAAATGCAGTCCGCCGCCGCTTCGCACCTTTTATGTTGCGAAGCGGCGGTTCTGTGATTTAACGGGCCGCTGCGGCGGTCTGCCTTATTGCAAAGGCTTTTCGGACGGCGCCGCGCCGCGCGCTCAGCGCGGCAAACGGGAGAACGATCGGCAGAATGACGCAAATCGGAAGGAACGCACCGTCAAAGCGGCAGCCGACGAGGAGATACGGGAGCTGCGTTCTCCCGTTTTGCGCCCCTTCGGGGCGCCGCGGCGCCGCCCGTCGTATCGGGTTTTATATATAAGGATGACAAAAGGAAAATTCGGTATGTGCTGCCGCACGGAAGCAGCCCCCGCATCGTTCCTGCCGTTCTCGCCCCCCGACGAATCGATAAGGGTCGGAAAATACGACCTCGCACCGAGGTGCAGGGACTTTTCGGTGCGGCGGACAAAGCGGAAACGGCCAAGCCGCCAACCTCGCCCGCACGCGGCGGTTCGACAGCAAAACCAAGCACATTCGGCGATACTTATGTACGCAAACAAAAGACTCCTCCTACCCGCTTTCGCCCGCGCGGGGTGCGCGGCGGTGGGCGGCGGTGAGGCATAAGGACATTCCGCACGCAAAGGTCAGTCGACGAACGGGCAACGCATTGACTCACGGAATGTGCCATCCGGTTTTCTCGTTCGGCATCAGATTAGGGTCGGCGAGTGTCATTGTATGTGATACCGAGCGGCGGCGCGCAGGGTGCGCCGCCGCGCATGGCAGGCGGGTTATTAAAGATCGGCGCCCGTCGCGGCGCGAAAGTGCTGCGGTGGGTGCCGATGTGCGTTTGACGGCGAGAACGCTCCCTTCCGTTTCGCCCGCGCCCCTTTTGATCCGCCTCCGCCCGGCGCTGCCATGAATGCGGAGTATGCACCCCCGACCGACTCTACTCACGGTAGAGTACAAAAAGCCGCCCGTCGGCGCGCGCAAGGTGCGCGGCGGTGGGCGGCGGTGGGCGGCGGGGCGAGTGCGGAACATATAGCAAATCAACTCTGCTCACGGCAGAGTGCAAATAACGCCGTCCGCAAGCAAAAAAATACGCCGGCGGTTTTACCTCCCACCCCTTGCTCCCGCCCGTGGCCAAAATTGCTAATTCGACACGGGCGATAAAAGCACTTCGGCAATCGAATGGCGATAAACCTCTTGTGAGTTGTGAAACGGTAGTCAGCATGGGTTGGAGGAGTTAAAGGCGAAGCAACGGTTATGCATGAATTCCCGTCGGCGGAGTCGACACCTTACTTCTTCACTATGCACTTTTACTTATAACTTCCGCTTTGCGCGGCGGGCGAGTGTGATATGAACGAATTTAAAGCGTCTCGGCGTGCATGGTGCGCCGAGCTTATCGGTCGAGCTCTATAAACACCACCTGATTTTCACCGAGCACAAATTCGTCGGCTTTGATCGCCTCTTCGGTAAACAGGTGTTCGCGGTCGATGAGTCTTACCGTCGCGTCGGTCTTAATATCGGTCTTCACAAGGGTCTCCTCGCCGATATTTGCTATCATTATTGCTTTTTTCTCGCCCGTCTTATCCGTTGCGGCGAGGCAATAAATCTTGTCGCCCGACTGTGTTACCTCAACGCGGCTGCCGAGAGTACGAAGTTTTCCGTAGGCGTACATTGAATAGTATGTTGACACAGGCATTGCCGTGTCGGGATTAAAGAGTCCGCCGAACACCCCGGCGCTGATCTGTGCATCGTAATAGCACATTATATTTACCTTGGTATCATGCATGGCACACATCATTGCCGCCGTATTTGCCGCCGCGACAGAGCTTCCGCGGTGGGCGCGTTCGTTATGGGTGTTCCACTCGTTGAGGTGGATCTCAACATCGCCGAGTCCCGCTTTGCTGAGCTCTTCCTCGGCAAGCCGTTCCATTTTTATGTTGTCCTCAACACCCGCGTAGCTATGGTGACTGAAGAAGTCAAACGGCAGATTTTCCTCCGTCACCATTTTTATGAAGTCTTTGAAGAATATATAGAACCACAGTATCCGCTTATCCCAGTCGCTCATTCCGTTGCTGCCGCCGAAAGCTTTGCCGTCAACGGTCTGTTCACTGTTTGCGATATAGAATCCGCAGGAACCGTATCCGCCTATCTTTATCGAATCGCCGAAGCATTTGCGCAGGTGGCGTGATGTGACGCGGTAAAGGTCATAGAACTGCTCGCGCGAGCCCTTCCACATCGCATTTTCATTCATATCCGCAGGCAGAAGTTCAAATTCGCCGTTATTGGGGCAGCCGTCCGGCTCGTTCCAGATTTCCCAATACTTTATATTATAGTGAAATCCGTTTGCCCAACCCTCGTTATAGTGCATTATTATATGCTCGCATATCCTCGCCCACTTTGCGAAATCTTTTGGCGGGAAAATGTTATAAGGTTTTATCGAGCGATAGTTTTCTATCGATACGCCGAGACGGTAAAAGGGCTTTACCCACGCC
>CAKRVQ010000047.1 GCA_934408795.1 uncultured Eubacteriales bacterium | reverse complement strand
GTTTACACCGCCGATCCGAGAATAGTTAAAAGTGCACGCAAGCTGAAGGAAATAACATACGACGAGATGCTTGAGCTTGCCTCTTTGGGAGCTCAGGTCCTCAATAACCGTTCGGTGGAAATGGCAAAGAAATACAGTGTTGAGCTTGAGGTCCTCTCAAGTCTTGAGCGCAAGGAAGGCACTATCGTCAAGGAGGTCACAAATATGGAAAAACTGCTTATAAGAGGCGTTGCAAAGGATGACAATGTTGCGAGGATCTCGATCATCGGTCTTGCCGATATCCCGGGAATAGCCTTCAAAATATTCAACCAGCTCGCTCTCAAAAAGATAAATGTAGACATTATTCTTCAGTCGGTCGGAAGAGACGGTACAAAGGATATAACCTTCACTGTTTCCAAGGACCAGTGCAGCGATGCGGAAAACGCCCTCAAAGCAATGGAAGGCGCCCTCAAGTTCAGCGACTTAAAGACCGATACCGATGTGGCAAAGATATCTATCGTCGGCGCGGGAATGGAAACGCATCCCGGCGTGGCATCAAAGATGTTTGAGGCTCTGTTTGAACAGAATATCAATATACAGATGATCGCGACCAGCGAGACCAAGATCAGTGTGCTTATCGATGCCAAAGACGGCAAGCGTGCAGTCATCGCGGTTCACGAAAAGCTTATAGGATAATAAAACAAAGGGGGCTGCTTTTTGACGGCAAGCCCCCTTGTTGTCCGCCTTTCGGCGGCGGCACCGCACTCGTACGGATCGGCAGACTTCCCGTCACGGGGCAAGGCAGGTTTTGCCGCCGTTCGCTTCCGCTGCCGACTTGAGGTCGCCGCGGGAGCAGGATCACCAAAAATGAACGGAGCTGTAAAAATGTCATCTGTTAAAAAACGGATACTCTTTGCATTTACTGCTGTCGCGCTGATCGCGGTCCTGTCTTCGCTTTGCGCGGCGTTTGCCGTGAACTCGGGCGAAAACTACTATTACGACACCTCCGTCTCTGCAAGAGCGGATGTATCCGAAGGAAAAACATATTACTGTTCAAAGCAGGACGACGGCGACGGCAGATACATAGCCGCCTGCCTTGAAAGCTTCGGTGTTAACGGCACTGCATATTTCGGCGTACAAAACGGCACGCTCGTGTTATGCGATGAGCCCGAGTCTGCGATAGCGGTGCATAAAAACGGTGAGGTATATGAGATCAGATCGGCAGTCCAAAGCGGTAAGACCGTGACCGCCGAAGACCTTAAAATGCCGTCAGTGACCGTACTTATCCGCTCACAAACCGATACGGACGGCGTGTTGTGCAACTACTATGACAACGCCGATGTAACACTGACGCTTACATATACCGCCTCCGAGACTGCGGCAAACTCGGGCAGTGCATCAAACGGCGCATCGTCCGACGGCACCGACCGAAGCGGTTCCGACACATTGCCCGACGGGCAGACCGCGAGCAGCTCCCCTGCGGGAAATAAAAGCTCCGATATGCCGCTGCCGATCAAAATAGCCGTTGCCGCAGTGATAGTAGTTGTTATATCGGCTGCGATCATCATCCGTATGGTCAAGAACAGGAATAACACCAAGAACGGGAATAAGGACAAGAACGGGAACGGGAACAAAAACAGACATTGACCGCTCCCCCATCGTCCGACGGATGAACACAAACAACCGATATTAAGCAATATAGAAAACAATAAAGGAACCCTTCTGCCTGCACTGTCAGGCGAAAGGGCTCCTTTTTTAGTATCTGCTGTTCCGATATTGTAACGAACGCCGTTCGTTCGGCAGTTCCCGAAAGCATTCGACACACACTTCGGCAAAGCGACCGTCGATTGTCGGCTCTCTCACCTGCCCAAGTCGACGAAATCGACCCGTCGAAAGCAGTCGTTCGGTTATCGGCGCTTTCATCGGGTTCTACGGCAAGCCGCCCGAAGGCAGCGCTGCGACGCGCCGAAGGCGCGTAAAAAACGGGCACCGGTATGCTTTTTTCTTTTAAGAGCCCGACCTTTATGGTGAAGTGTGCGTTTTCGCAGGGCACCCTGCCGCCCGTTTTGCGCCCTTCTTCGAAGGGCGCGCGGCGCTGCCTTCGGGCGGCTTGCCATTCAGACTCCGATCGGCTTTCCGTTCAGATCCCGGTCGGCGCGGCGTCAAATCCAGCCGCGTCCCGATCCGATCTGCTTCGAAAAGGATCTGAAGGTGACCGTCCGAGCCCTCGGATGGAGAAGCGGCTGAAGATATCTGCCCCTTACCGATGATATTTCCTCCGTAGCATATTGGTACTCCGACTGCCTGAGTGACGACTACCCCGAATTTCCCGAGCGTGACGAACTTGAGATAGTCTGACTTTTCTGTTGACATCCGCAACGGGATGATGTAATATTAATCTTGACATATGGATAATGTCACCGAGGAAATGAGGAAAGCAAATGGAAATCAGCGGTAAAACCGTCCTTTTCTTGGGGGACAGCATAACCGAAGGGCACGGCACTTCGGGAAACGACAAGACATTCTGCAGTATTATTGCCCGAAAATATAACGCTCATTGCGTGAATTACGGAATCGGCGGTACAAGAATCGCAAGGCAGTCAAAGGCATCCGGAGAACCCCGATGGGACCTTGATTTCTGTTCACGCGTATCGGGAATGCAAAGCGACGCAAACGCCGTTGTCGTCTTCGGCGGTACAAACGATTTCGGCCACGGGGATGCTCCCATAGGGGGTATGGATGACCGTACTCCCGACACCTTTTACGGTGCGCTGCATACACTTTATTCGTCATTGATAGAAAAATATCCGGGTATGCCGATAGTCGTCGTTACTCCTTTGCACCGTACTAACGAGAATGATCCGAGAGGCGACGGGTACAAAAAAGCAATCGGACCGCTTACACTTTATGTAAAGATCATAAGAGAAGTCGCCGAATACTATTCATTGCCGGTGCTTGATTTGTTCGCCGTAAGCGGTCTTCAGCCGAATGTGCCCGTCATCAGAGAAAGATATGTGCCCGACGGTCTCCATCCGAATGATGCCGGCCATATGGTTTTAGCGGAAAAGATCGGAAAGTTCTTGGAAAGCCTCTGATCTTCAATTAAAATTCCGACAGTGTCACCCTAAAACAAAACAACGGAGCGTGTGCATTATGAATAAAGTTCATCTGAATCTCGGCGGAGGCAAGCTGTATCAGTTTTCGGGCAAAAACGGCAGGCAGATGATGTCGTATCTTATCGAGACGCCCGACGGAAGACTGATTATGATAGACGGCGGCCAATACTGCGATGAGGATGCTGACTTTCTTGAAGGCTTTCTTATAAATAAGGGCGGAAGAATATCTGCATGGTTCATAACACACGCTCATGATGACCACTTCGGTGCCCTCCTTCGATTGCTGGAACGCGGCAAGCTCAATATACAAATAGACCGCCTCTGTTTCAGTTTTCCTCCGATCGAATGGGTCGGTCGGACAGAGCCGACTGAAGAAAAGCCGCTCAGAGACTTCTTGAAACTCGTTAATGAGCACTCTCTCAATGTGTCCGCCATAGGTGCGGGAGACCTGTTCGACTTCGGCGTCGTGATAGAAGTGATAAACTCGCTCGGGGACTCCGACCGCTTCAGAAGTGTGAACGATACAAGTATCGTTTTGCGGGCGCATTTTCCGAAACGGGATGTTCTGTTTTTAGGCGATCTCGCCGAAAACGGACAGCAGTTCCTGATCGACGATTCAGCCGAGAAGCTCAGCTGCGATATCGTTCAAATGGCGCACCACGGACAATGGGGCGTTGATTTCAATATGTATAAGCTTATTATGCCTAGGATATGCCTTTGGCCGACGCCCGATTGGCTGTGGAACAACGATAACGGCGAAGGATACGGCACAGGTCCCTGGCGCACCCTTGAGACACGCGCATGGATGGAACAACTCGGCGTGCAGGCAAGCTTTCCTGCCGCCTACGGTGACTATGAGTTTGACTGATCCCGCATAACGGAAAAGCAAAAAAGAATTATTTTTGTCTTGACACGGAACAAATTTATTGATATGATATTTAGGTGACCGAAACGCGTTGTACGCAGTATGTGTCATATGCAAAATGATAAGGAATGGTTCTCCTTTTCATTTGCATTTCGAATGCGGAATAAGCCGGAAGTAAGCTTTCAGCCGAATGTGCAGGCTCCGCCTCGGATACTCCCGCCGTGTAAAATGTAGGGAGTTTAACTCTTTGTACGCTTTCCGAATCGGTGCCGTTTTAAGCGAGCGCGTCCTGCGGACGGTGCAGCGAACAACGAATGCGTGACGTTCAAAACAGACAGCAGTTACCGAACTGCCGTCGGTTTTGAACACCGTAATTGTCCCTCGGACGCGGCTGCCCGAGAAACAGAAATATGCGGGTATGGCGGAATTGGCAGACGCGCTAGATTCAGGTTCTAGTCGGGGCAACTCGGTGGAGGTTCAAGTCCTCTTACCCGCACCAAACAGTACAAATCCGAACCCTAAACCAATCGGTGAGGGGTTCGGATTTGTCATTTTTATAAGCCGAAAAATGCAAATTCATAAATCAAAATATATTGAATGTCGTATTGAAGCAATACTAAATCGAATTCAAAAAACGCTGCGGACGCTCTTTGAACGTACTTTTGCCTGATTTTCCAGGCAAGCTCCGGACAACAAATAATCTCAAATGAATGATTTGTCACACTTTACCCACCAGCCACGACCGTCACGGTAATTGTGACTTTTCATAAAATCCTTAAGAACATTGTTTTTAATAAAGGAATCTTCCCCCGCACTTGTTTTTCTTTCTAAAGAAACAATTGCATCCTCAAAACGGTTTAAAAGTTCGCCCCATGAATCCGTTATATCACATGCCTTTTTATATTCATTCGTACACTTGTCATAATCAGATTCATTGTCCGCGACCCACCAAAATTTATTGTGTACAACGGCATATGCGTCAGCCAACTCTTGTGTAGTCGTATAACTACTTAAAATCGTTTCCGTTTCTGCAACAGTGCGGTTGGGAAGCGGATCGCTTATCATTACTTCAAGTTCTTGAACAAACCCGTAAGAAGCCTTTAATGTTTCTTTGTTTTGCGGTCCGTCATCAAATGCTTTCATAGTATTGTAACCTCCGTTAAAACTGACAAATATATGTTATCAGGTACTCAATACCACATAATCAGTTGTTGGGTAATTTCGCTATCAAGGATTTTATCAAAATTTTTGTAAATGAACCACCTTGCGTGCGACACATGGATCGTACAGTATTCGTAACCTTCAGGCAATGTATATTCTACCATTTTACCATCCGGGCTAACGATAACTTTACCCGGAACTGTGGAGCTCTCAGGATATATGTCCGCCTCGATGTTTCCGTTTTCATACTTAAAATTTTTCACCCGTACCATAATAATTCCTCCGTTTGTTTTTAACCGATTTTTTACAATGAAAAAGTATAAAATGCACATTCATCGGTTGTATGCGTTAGTTCTGCCCACCGTGCCGATAACAACTTTGCATAATCAAGATAAAACAAGCCGTAACTACTCAATGCATATCCGTCATTTACCTCAATCATCAATGTTTTTCCGTTGTCTGCCAAGCCGAAATCGATTGCATACGCTTTTGGACCTAAACTGAATTCGGATACAGCCTTTTCGATTACGGCATAATCATAATGCAATCTCCAATCGCCTTTATACGGTCTGACATCTAAAATTTTGCCATACCTTACAAAGCATCGCCATTCAGCTTTAAAATTAACTATTTCCGAGCAGAACACATTAGGATTCTCACCAAATGTTCCACAACCGATTAAATCTTTTGGAGACTTAACAACAGTGCCTGTGAATTTCTTATCTTCGACCGGTTTTATAAACACAGGCCATCTTTCCGGAACATTAGCTATTTGACTGAGCTTTGCTTTCCAAATTTTTCTGCCCAAAAAGTTTTTTAATTCTTCGGGATAATCAATTTCTGGAGTTGTAATTCCGAAATCGCACAGTCTCTGTCGTACATTGTCAACATATCCGACGACAATATCCTCTTTTTTGCTTTCCGAAAGTTCGTTTTGCTCATAAAACATTACCGTTTCAAATCCCATTTCCATAAAGCCCTGATAGGCGCTGAAAAAATTATAATTATGAGGAATATGGTTTTTATCTGATTGAATGTACACGGTCATTAAATTACCCCCTCCGAATGCAATGCCTTTTTGTGTACCTAAACTCAGCTCTTTCAATCGTCATATGGTATTATATCGCAATTGCAGTACCAAGAAAGGGACTTTGTTGCGAGGGATATAGCTTTTCCGATTCGGCGATCGGTTTTGGTGCGCTTTTTTCGCGCCGAACCGAAAAAGCGATGTCCGATATATTGTTACAAAATGCCGACCGATCTCGGACGGATATATCGTATTAAATCGGTGATGCTTTGGGTTCGTTCCCCACTGTGCAGCCGTTGAAGAGAAAGGTTGTTTTGTGTACGGCGATTCTTATTACGATTGACATTAACGATTCAAATGATATAATTATCCTATCGGGGGGCGTCGGCAGTATCGAAACCGACGCTCTTTATTATAAGCGAGCATTCATTTGAGCGCGATCTCGGTCGGTTCGGATCTGTCTCGCGGATTCTGAGCACGCATCAAAGCAAAAAGGGCGAAGAGCGCCGAAAAGGGGACGCTGACAGACGACGAGGCTTGGCTCCCGTCAGCTTAAGGGAGTCGAGCCATGTCTCCTATTTATCTTTAAGTAGCAACCTGACCGAAGGGCAGCGCCGCGCGCCCTTCCGGAGGAAGGGCGCAAAACGGGCAGCAAGGCGAGGTACGGGAACGGGGCACCGCAGAAAAAGCGATGTTTTTTGGAAACGGCGGTATGACAATTCCCGTTTACCGCGCCTTCGGCGCTTCGCGGCGCTGCCCTTCGACCGATTTGTCCTTCAGGCGGGCGCGGATGCAGACGCTGCGGTCAACAGTCCCCACCGTCGGCATATACACACCGAGACCTATAGGAACAGGAGGTTCACAATGAACTATATAAGGATCACCAAAGAAAACATAGACCGCGAGCATATATGCTGCGCAATGTCCGGTAAGCAGAGTGTTTGCAAAAAGGAATGGATGAAGCGCCGCTTCGACGAAGGTCTTGTCTTTTACCGCAGTGAGGAGCGGGGAAAGTGCTTTATCGAATACATACCCGCCGAAAATGCATGGATCCCGATAGAAGCTGACGGATACATATACATCAACTGTCTGTGGATCGCCGGATCCATAAAAGGACACGGATATTCAAACGATCTGCTCGGCGAATGCATTCGCGATGCCGAGGCGGGAGGAAAGAAAGGCATCTGTATTCTTTCCTCGGACGGCCGCAAGCGGGAGTTTCTCTCGGATCCTAAATATATGGCTTACAAAGGCTTCGCGGTCGCCGATATCTCCGATTGCGGTATAACGCTCATGTATCTGCCGCTGGATCCCGATGCAAAGCCCTCGAGATTTAAGGGGTGCGCCCGCCATCCGAAAACAGACGAAAAGGGGTTTGTTTTATACTATACCGACCAATGTCCGTTTACCTACTACTGGGTGCCGAGGGTGGAAGAAGCGGCAAAGGCAAACAACATCCCGCTGAAGGTCATTCATATTACCGACAGAGAGACAGCCCGAAACGCGCCCGCACCCGTGACCACTTATGCTTTATTCCGCGACGGAAAATTTATTACGCAGGCAATACAGTCGGATAAGAAATTCC
>CAKRVQ010000046.1 GCA_934408795.1 uncultured Eubacteriales bacterium | reverse complement strand
GTATAGCGGAGTGTCTTGCGCTCATTGTCGATCATTCTGTTGACAGTGTCGAGTCTTCCCACCGTTATCAGCATCTTTTTCGCCCTTGTTACGGCGGTATAAAGCAGATTTCTGTAGCACAATCTCTCGGGGACATCGGCAGCCGCAAGGATCACGCAGTCGAATTCGCTTCCCTGACTCTTATGTACCGTCACCGCGTATGCAAGCTCCAGCTGAAACGCCTCCTCGGCGGCGTAATCGGCGGTGCGATCGTCAAATCTGACCGTGACGGTTCCGGCTGCGGGATTTATTTTTTCCGCAATTCCTATATCCCCGTTGAACACGCCCGCACCGTGCTCTCCGTTATCCTTTTTACATACTATATCATAGTTGTTTTTCGTCTGCATCACCTTGTCGCCCTCGCGGATGGTGAAGCCTCTGAAGGTAACTTCCCTTTTCCCTTTTGCGGGCGGATTTACCGTCTCCTGCAGCCTTGCGTTCAGTGAGTCCGCGCCGAGTCCGAGTCTTCTTGACGGACAGAGCACCTGTATGCCGTCAAAAAGCGTAAGACCGTACGCCCCGGGAATCCTGTCGGTGCAAAGATCGGATATGTAGCCCGCGGCAGCAGACGGAGACCCCGTCTCGACCGTGAAAAAGTCACCCCCGTTGTCCTCACGGGTTATCCGTTCTCCGTTTACGACCTTGTGTGCGCAAACGGTTATATTGCTTTTCAGCGCCTGCCTGAACACCTTACGAAGGCAGACGGCGTTGTAAGCTCCCGAATCCAGTATATCGCGGAGAACATTGCCCGCACCGACGCTGGGCAGCTGGTCGTGATCGCCCACAAGTATTATGCGGCAGCTGAGGCGCAGCGCCGAAAGCGCTGCGCAAAACAACTGAGAGTCCACCATTGACATCTCGTCAATAATTATCGCGTCACAGTCCAGCGGATCGTTTGCGTTCTTTTTGAACCTGTGCCCGCCGTTTTCGACCCGCTCCACCTCAAGAAGGCGGTGCAGCGTCTTTGCTTCTCTCCCCGTGACCTCGGACATACGCTTCGCCGCCCTGCCTGTCGGCGCCGCCAGCGCAATGTTCATTTCACGGGTCTCAAGGACTTCGATTATCGCTTTAAGGAGTGTTGTTTTTCCCGTTCCCGGCCCGCCGGTGACCACAAGGACACCGCTTGCCCCGAGCATTTTGAGCGCTTCTCTCTGAAGTCCCTCAAATGTTATTCCTGCATCATTTTCAATATTCGATATCTCATCATCGCTTATCTCAAATGCCTCTTCGGGGCGGGCAGCAAGACGCAGTCTCGCCGCTATGTAATACTCGGCTTCGAAGAGGTCGGGCAGAAACAACCTTGTGCCTCCCTCGGAAGAGTAAGACGAAAGGAGTTTCATATCGCATAACCTTTGCGCGGCTCTTTCGACCTCCTCCTGCTCCGTGCCCAAAAAACGGGCGGCGGTCTGTATCAGCTTATCGGCGGGCAGGCAGGTGTGCCCGTTCGAAAGATTGTGGCGCAGAACATAATATATGCCCGCCTTGAGTCTGCCGAAGGAGTTTTCGGGACAATCCATTTCCCGAGCGAAAGCGTCAGCCCGCTCAAAAGGGATATCTATCCCTTCTTCGCATATCGAATACGGTTCGGACTTGACGACATTCACGCAATCCGCACCGAGTTTTCCGAACATTTTCAGCGACTCTTCGGTGGTAAAGCCGTGGGAGGCGAAAAAGCGCATTGCATCTCTCATCGAATTTCTTGCGGCTATCTCTTTGGATATCTCCAATGCCTTTGAATATGAGATGCCCTTAATATTCGCGACCTCTTCGGGACGGTTCATAAGGGCATCGAAGGTGTCGTTTCCGAATCTGGTGACGATCCTTTTCGCGGTGGCGGGACCTATTCCCTTAAACACTCCTCCCGAAAGATATCGCAGTATCGCCGCGGAGTCGGAGGGAAACACCCTTATAAACGAAACGACGCGGAACTGCCTGCCGTACACCGCATGGGTATCGAAGGTGCCGCCGAGCTCAAGCATCTCGCCCCGCGACACTGAAGGCATCACCCCCACGGCAGTCAGATGTTCGTCGCCGTCTTCAAGCTCAAGAACGGTAAACCCGGTATCATCATTACGAAATGTGACCTCCGCCACCGTTCCTCTTATCAGTTCCGCGCTTTCCTCTGCAACCACTCTTTTTCACCTCCCGCCTTTTGCGCTTATCCGTTATTCGCACTTCCCGCTTATTCTTTCTTCCCGCTTATTCTTTTCGCTCATTCTTCCGAAGTGCTTTTGCGCTTCGATCAAAGCGTACTTTTCCGCTTCAATATTGCCGTATCAGCTCGCCGAGCTGCTCGGGTCTGCAAAACACTATCTGCGGGTTATCGTATGACATCATTTCACAGGCGCGTGCGGTCTCGTCGTCGAGTCCGACATTGACCGCATAAACGACCTTTGAGCGCGTATTTATGTCAAATCTGTTTTTTTCAACTGCCTCGCGGAGTCTCAACTCGGCATCATCACCGTCAAGCAGCACGATGTAATGATAATCGCAGCTGCACGAGGTGAGTTTCCACACGGCAAATCTCAATACCGCAGCCACACCGATGATGACGAACATAAAATTAAGTATCGAAAGAAACAGTTCCATAGCATACACCTCGGTATCAGTATATGCCGACTCTGCCCTCGGTGACATTCCGCCGATTCTTCCGGGCGCAGCCGTTCGTGCATCTGTTCGGTTTAACAGCCTTTCGGTTCGGCAGCCGCCCGATTTATATGCGTATGCGGCGATCTCGGCTTATAGGCAGTCATCCCGGTATTATCAAAAGCATCGCTCCCCGACATAATCACGATCCCGAATACCTTGATGCGATCCGAGTCCTTACTATGACGGGGAGCGGAGTGTTAATTAAAAATGTGATTTACGGTGCTGATCGGATCGGACCGTCTTACTCAATGGTAACCGATGTCGTAACGGTTCCGACCGACCACACGCTCGGGTAATTTGCGATCTCGACCGTACAGGTTATACTGTAAACTCCCGCAGCCTTGCCGGTGCAGTCGGCATATACCACTATATCATCCGCCTTTACGGAATTTATAGCCTGAACTGGTCCGCACAAAGTCACTTCGACATATTTGGAGGAAAAGACCGCTTTGGTGCCGCTTCCCGTTCCGATCGTTTTCATCGTTGTGACCCTTATCGTCTTGCTCGCATAGTTATGGAGATCAAATGTGACCTCAAAATGCTCCGCGCCCACCGTTCTGACCGATGAAGGAAGAACAAACTCAGGCGTCAGCACGACCTTGCCGTCCTTCGCGCTGCCTGTTGAGATTTTGCTCATGTCGATGTTTTCAAGCTCGGCATAACTCATTGCGTCAACAACGCTCGGCTCGCCTCTCACCACTACCGTGTTTGACGAGAATGTATGCGGTATTGATAACGCAGCAGTCGACGATTTCGAATTCATCACTGCAGGCAGTGTCTTTTCCTTAAATATCGGCACTGCGATATCTATGCTCTTGAAAGGAAGATCTAACATCTTCATGTCTTCCTCACTGATAAGGTCGCCCTTTTCATCATAGAATTTAAGCTCGGCGGTCTTGAATGCCGTCTTTGAGAGCTCTTCGTTAAATTTTGCCTCGGCGGTCACCTTTGCAATACGGCTCATGACCGTTCTGGGTCCTGATACTGTAATCGACGAATTCGACGAGTCACTTACGACCGGCTGCTCCGCAATAAGTCCTTCGGATGCCGATGCTCCGAGAGCGACAAGCTCGATCTCAAAGCTCTTTGTATCCACGACATCAAATGTGACCGTGACCGTGTCGGGCGAGACGCCCACAATATCATATCCGGTCTTGCTGCTTCCTCGGCCTGCGCGCAGCTTCAGCTCGTATGTACCGGCTCCGGTGACATCCGAAAGTGATGCGGAAACATTTATATCCGAACTCTTTAAGGAGCTGACTATATAGCTCGGACCCGATACCACAACATCGACCGTTTCGACATGACCTGACACTATCTCCATTCCGAGGGTGCTTATTATCGTTCCCTGGGTATTGATATTGAGCGGAACGCCGCTTATCGTCGTTGTGCGCTGGGGGTTCTCGGAAATGCTGATGACCAGCCACATGATCACCGCAGTGACTGCCGAGAACACCGCCACAAACCTGTTATTGTGAAACAGTTTGTGAAGCAGACCCGAAAGTCGGTTACTTTTGCTCATCGCCTGTCACCTCGCTCTCGGAATCATCGCTGCCTGATCGCTTACTTCTGAATTTGCTTTTGAGCTTGCCGAACAAGCCGACGGACGCTCCCTCGTCCTGCCCTGCGGTAAGGATGTTTTTTAACTCCTCACGGAGTGTTTGCGGATTATAGTTCCTTTTGATCTCTCCGTTCATAACGAGGGATATATTTCCCGTTTCCTCCGAAACCACCAAAACCACCGCGTCGGAGGTCTCACTCAAGCCTATTGCTGCCCTGTGGCGCGTTCCGAGTTCCTTATCAACATTGTTGCGTGAGGTAAGGGGCAGTATGCAGGCAGCGGCATAAACCTTATTATCCCTGATTATCATCGCGCCGTCGTGGAGCGGCGACTTGGGATAAAAAACATTACAGACCAGCTCGGGTGAGATCCTGGCATCTATGACCGTTCCGGTCGCTACGATCTCATTGAGCGGAGAGTCTCTTTCAATAACTATGAGTGCGCCGATCTTTCCGTCGTGCATCGTGCCGACGGCTTTGCACAGTTTGTCTATGGATTCAAGCACGGCACTTTCATCATGCACCGCCGATCCGAAGCCGATGATCTTCAGCTTACTGTAACCAACCCTCTCAAGTGCGCGGCGCAGCTCGGGCTGGAATATCACGACCGTGGCAATTATCACATAGTCGACCGCCTTTGAAAACACCCAACTGATGATTATCAGATTTAGCAGTCGGGCAACCGACCAAATGAGCAAAAGGATAAATATGCCCTTGATGAGCTGCTTTGAGCGGGTGTCCCTGAAAAGTATAATCACCTTATAGAGTACGAATGCGATTATTAAAATATCGAGAACATCCCACACCCTGAATGAGGAAAACGCCGCAACCAGAAGGTTGAAGGCGGTATAGAAAAATTCATATATCGCAACGAAGAAATCAGACATTCGTTCACACCACCCGACAAAGAAGATTTTCGGTACAAATACCCATTTATCAAAGCCGCACGAAACAGCCTGAAAAAACACCGCTCGGGAATCACCGACACGGAGCTGCCGCAAAATCGCCGCCGCAACACCCCGCGCCGCGGCAAAATCATCGTACTGCAACGACGCCGCACCTAAACAAAGCCGCCGCATCGCGGCGAAATCATCCCGCCCGGGCGAAACCGCCCGATCGGCGGGTAGTAATAACAAGCGTTTTACTTTATTCCGCAATACTGCTCTATTTTATATCGTACCATATAAATTGTAACATATATCCGCGTGAAATCAATAGTTTTTTTGTGTTTGGAAAAGAAAATACTCTCCTTTTTTATCGGCTTGTGCAAAAGCCCCCAAAAAAGGAAAGCAAGATGAGGTAAAGGTGCTCCAAACACCGAACGACAAACCCGATGCAGCGCCGCGCGCCCTCCCGAAAGGAGGACGCGCAAAACGGGCGCTCCGCTCATTCCGCAGGCATACGGAAGATAAACCCGCCTTCCGAATTTCCGACAGAAATCGGAAAGACTCCGCCGCCCGTTTGCCGCTTTGAAAAGCGGCAGGCGCTGCATCGGGTGTCGCGGTGGCGCAGAAAATGCCGACCGTATACTCCGCCGAGCGGAGCAAATTCAAGAGCAAAACCACGAAAAAAACCGCAGGGCAAAATCGCGGCGCAAAAGCAATGCGGTCATCGGTAGATCCGACCGTATCCGCCGGTGTTTCCCAAGCCGGAGCTGCTCCCCGACCCCGCAGCTCCTCCTATTATCCTTGACACGCCCTCCGCCGCGCGGGCGACCTCCTGCATGGTATTGAAAGCGGAAAAGCTGGCTCTTACGGTCCCGCTTCCTTCGGTGCCTATGGTCCTGTGCGCCGACGGGGCGCAATGAAGTCCCGCTCTGACACATATTCCCATATTGCCGAGCTTTTCCGCAGCAAGGGAGCTTTCAAGTCCGTGAACATTGAAGGACACGGTAGGCACCGTGTATCCCACCGCGGGTCTGCCCGAGTAGAATGTGACGCCGCCCCGTGAGGTGAGTCGGTCGTAAAATGCCGCTGCAAGCGCAGTCTCCTTTTTGTACAGTTCCGACGCTCCCTTTGCGCGGACAAAGCCGAGCCCCGCCTTCAGTCCGAATATCAGCGGTACGCTGACGGTTCCGCTTTCGAACCTCTCGGGCAGCTCGGGCGGCTGACTGTATATTATCGAGTTCGTTCCCGTGCCGCCTTCAACAAGCGTTTTTTCGATCGGCGCGAGGGCAATAAGGACACCTATTGCCGAGGGTGCATACAATCCTTTATGTCCCGCTATGCATAGGTAATCTATATTCATCTCGCGCATATTTATTCCGACAACACCTGCGGTCTGCGCGGCATCGACAAGGAACCTTACCCCTGCTCTTCTGCACAACTCCCCTATTTCCTTTATCGGCATTATATGTCCGGTGACATTTGACGCATGGGTACAGCAGACAAGTTTTGTTTCGGGTCGGATAAGTCTTTCAAAGCTCCGAACGGTCGCCTCGGGGTCGTCAAGTATGACCTCGGCGACATCGGTTATGACACCCGATTCACGCAGGGAATAGAGCGGACGCATAACCGAATTATGCTCCATCGACGAGACCAGCACCCTGTCCCCGCTCCGCGGCACACCTTTGAGCACGGTATTAAGCGCCGCGGTACAGTTCTGAGTAAATATGACCGCAGTCTCATCATCGGCACCGAAAAACGAAGACAGATCCTTTCGGCATCCGTATATCACCTCGGCGCACTTTTTTGCGCTCTCGTATCCGCCCCTGCCGGGATTGACCGAATACTGCCGCATGGCGGTCATTACCGCTTCCGTTACCGCGACAGGCTTCACGCCCGTGGTTGCGGCATTGTCAAAGTATATCATCTTCCGCCGCCTCCCGTTCCCAATACCTTCACCCCGTTCCTCTTGAGTATACCGATTGCCGTCCCCGGATCTCCTCCTCTTAACTTAACGCCGTAGCCGCATCCGTAAGCAGAGCCGAGCGAACTGTTTTTCGCCACCTCTGCCTTGAATCCCTGTCTGTTCAATATTTCACGGGCACGCATGGCATATGTCACCGTTCCCGTTATGATAAATGTTTCGGTCATTTTTTATTCCTCCGTTTTCAGTATCAAATGTTATTCCGACGCAAAAAAGGAGCATTTCCGTCGGATCCGAGTATTCACCCTCGTCCCGACCCTCGCTTTCGGCTGCACCGCCGCCGTTCGGAATTAACAATAAACAGGCTCAGTACATAATATGCAGCCAAGCCGTTAGCGGGCATAATTCCGTATCGGATGTTTAAGCTGACGAGAATCGAACCCCTGTCGGTTTTGATCGGATGATTTTCACCCATGCCGCGTTAAAGCCCTTGTAAATACGACAGTATTCCCTGCGGGCTTTGCCTTGCCTGAGCAAAAATCATCTCTATCAAAACTGCTTGCATCTGTCAGCAGGCAATTTTTGTGTGATTTTTGTCCTTCTTTGATGCAGATGGGCTGCCGCCCATCAAAGCAAAAAGGGCGAAAAGCGCCGAAAAGGGACGCTGACAGACGGCAGGGTTCGAC
>CAKRVQ010000045.1 GCA_934408795.1 uncultured Eubacteriales bacterium | reverse complement strand
GTTTACGACCTTACGCACAATAAGCATAAGTTCCTTAAAAAGATAAAGCATATCATTCAGAAGCCCCTCTATAAGCTCGGAATAAACATCGAGCAGGTAAGGCCCGAAAACCTTATCAAAAGGGATTACGACGAGGTCTGGAACGCAGTGCTTTCCCATAAACCCGCAGATGAAAAGTGTGTCCCGGGCGCCTTTGTGGACTGGGATAACACACCGCGTAAAAAGGAAAAGGGCAGCGTGTTTTTGGGCGCCTGCCCCGATAAATTTCAAAAATATATGTCGGCTCTTATAAAGAAAGCGAAGAACGAGTATCATAAGGATATGATATTCCTTTTTGCGTGGAACGAATGGGCCGAGGGCGGCTATATGGAGCCGGATGAACGCTTCGGCTGCGGCTATCTGGAGGCGCTTTATAATGCGCTCTCGGAAAACGACGAGCTCCCGTCTTATGACGGTGAATGATCCCTGTGAAAATAAAACCGTCCGTGATCGGCTGAACCGTATTCTTGTGACGGGATGTTTGTTCGGAGATGAAAAATGTCTGAAAACAACGGAGGAAAAGCCGTAAAGGCGGGAATAGGGTATACGGTCGGAAATATGCTCATAAAGGGCATAACCTTCCTTACGATACCTGTGTTTACGCGCCTTATGTCCACCGAGGACTACGGTATCTTCAACACCTTCAATTCCTATATGGCGATACTGACGATATTCGTCGGGCTCGCACTGCATACGAGCATAAAAAACGCAAAATACGATTTTCCGGGCGATCTGAATAAATACACCTCGGCAACCGTTTTGCTCATTCTTATAAATACGGCGGTGATCGCGGTCGCGGCGCTTATTTTTTCGGCGCCGTTGTCGTCACTGATATCGTATACCGCACCTCTTATATTGTTGATGGTCGCGGAATCGCTCGGAAACAGTCTTATGTCGTTGTACAACAATACATTGGCGATCGATTTCCGTTATCGTGAATATCTTCTGCTTTCCTTTGTATACTCGGGCGGCAGCGTGGCACTCTCGGTGCTGCTCATTAAGAGCGATCCGTTCGGCTGGAGCTCATATGTGTCGAGAATAGTGGGCAGCGTTATTCCGCTCGGATTGATAGCGGTCTATATCCTTATAAGATCCTTTGCGTCCGCGCGGCCGACGAACTGCCCGAAGTATTGGAAATACGGGCTTGCAATAAGCCTTCCGCTCATACCTCACGGATTGTCGCAGATACTTCTCAATCAGTGCGACCGCATTATGATAAAGGAAATGGTAGGCGACTCGGAGGCGGGCATCTACAGCCTTGCTTATAATATCGCAACCCTGTTTTTTGTCCTCATAACCTCTGCGGATACCGCTTGGACGCCGTGGTTCTATGAGCGTATGAGCAAGGGCGACGAAAAAGGCATAAAGAAAAACACTGCCGCATACACGCTGCTGATGAGCGCGGTATGCATACTTATATTTATCGGGGGTCCCTTCCTTGTTATAACAATGGGAGGAAAGAGCTATGAGCAAAGCCGATATCTTATCATCCCGGTAATTTACGCGATGTACTATTCATTCCTGTATACCATGCCGGTCGCGGTTGAGTACTACAACAAAAAGACAAAGCTGATAGCTTCAGCTACGGTGGCGTCCGCGGTGCTGAATGTCGCGCTTAACTATGTGTTCATAAAGATGTTCGGATATGTTGCGGCGGCTTATACCACCGTGTTTTGCCATATGGTGTATTTTCTGTTCCACCTCGCAATATCAAGAAAGATCGCCGGCAAATGGGTATTCAATATGAAAATTATGGCGGGCAGCACCGCCGCGGTCACTGCCGCAGGTGTTCTTTGCCTGGTCTTCCTTGACGGTATCCTTAAATTTTGGCAGACCGTGTTCTTTACTCCCGCAATAATCATTCCGCTTTGCGCGGTGATACTTTTACTGCTCGCGGTTGCGATCGTAAGGCGTAAAAAGATCATGGGATTCATCAAGTCGAAGATCGGTAAATAGTCAAGAATTCATTAAGTCAAAGGTCGGTAAGAAGACAATGAAAAAGGATTATGAAAAATTATCGTTTGCCGTGGGACCGGTGTTGTCGCCGCCCGGTGTCCTTGAGGTGGCGTCTCATAACGCTCCTTATTTCAGGACCGCCGAGTTTTCACAAAAAATGCTTGAAACGGAAAAAATGCTGCTCACCCTCGCCGACGCACCCGTGGGCTCGTCGGCACTGTTCCTGACGGGATCGGGAACCGCGGGCCTTGAAGCCGCGGTCCTGAATACCCTCACCGAGAACGACAAGGCACTTGTCGTCAACGGAGGCTCCTTCGGTAAACGGTTCGTTGAAATACTTACCGTGCTTCGCATACCCTTTGAAGAGATCGCGATAACACCGGGGGATACATTGACCGAAGCGGATCTCGATAAGTACCGTGACGATGATTCTTTCACGGCTTTCGTCGTCAATATAGGCGAAACCTCCACCGGAACGCTTTACGACATTGACCTTATTTCGGAATTCTGTCGAAAAAAGGGACTTTTCCTTATAGTTGATGCAGTCAGCTCATTTCTTGCCGATCCCGTTTCAATGAAGAAAAGCGGTATCGGCGTGATGATTACAGGCTCACAAAAGGCACTCGCCGTTATGCCGGGAGTGTCGGTGATATTCCTGTCGCCCGAGGGCATCAAGAGAACCGAAAACAATACCGTCAGGGCGTTTTATCTTGACCTGAAACCGTATCTTAAAGACGGAAAGCGGGGTCAGACCCCTTTCACACCCGCTGTGTCGACCCTTTTGCAGATCAGAAGAAGGGTCACGGAAATAGTACTCGCCGGCGGTGCGGAGACGGAAGTGAACAGGGTGGCATCGCTTGCCCGTTATTTCAGATCAAAGGTGGATAAGTATCCGTTTGAATTGTTCAGCGCTTCTCCGTCAAATGCCGTTACCGCTTTGAAGGTCACGGGTGAAACGAGTGCAAAAGAGATATTCGAAACTCTTAAAAACAACTATGATATTTTCGTTTGCCCGAACGGCGGCGAGCTTGCGGATTCGGTCTTCAGAGTGGGTCATATAGGCGAGATAGGCGAGAAGGATTATGACACACTCTTCACCGCATTGGATGATATGGTTGAGAAAGGACTGTTGAAATAATGAAAGCAGTTATTTTTGCTGCCGGCAGAGGTACCCGTATTAGCAGACATCTTTCGGGAGAGCCGAAATGCACCGTAAGCGTAAACGGTGAACCGCTGATAAGGTATACCGTCCGTATGCTGGAAAAACACGGTGTGGACGATATTACGGTAGTCGTGGGATACAGCCATCAATATGTAAGAAAGGCGCTTGAGGGTCTCGGTGTCGAGTTCAGATACAACCCGTTTTTTGATGTTACAAACAGTATAGGCTCGGCGTGGTTTGCAAGGGATAAGTTCGACGGTGACGATCTTCTTCTGATGAACGGCGATGTGTTTATGGAAGAGTCGCTGATCGAAAGACTCGTAAACTATAAAAACGATAAGCCGACAATGTTTTCGGATGAAACAAGAAAAGAAGAGGCTGACTACAAGTTCTTTTATAAAGACGGAAGGCTCATTGATTACGGTAAGGAGCTTACCGGCGACCGCATAACCGGGGAATATATCGGTGTCGCGATAATAAATAAAGGTTTTGCGGATACTTTCAGAAATCACCTTGATGAAATGATCGGCACCCAGCAGCATAATGTCTGGTGGGAAAATGTGTTGTATACTCTTTCGGATAAGACCGATATACATATAGTCGATGTGAGCGGCAGCTTCTGGGCTGAGGTCGACTATATCGAAGACTATCAGCGCATAAAGGCTTTCGCGGAGGATAAAAAATGAGCGAACTGCTTGCAAAGATACACTCCGAAGAGATGAAAATGCTCCGCGAGCTTGACAGGGTCTGCGGTGAGCTCGGCGTAACATATTTTCTCTCCTGCGGAACATTGCTCGGTGCGGTCAGACATAAGGGCTTTATCCCGTGGGACGAAGACCTTGATGTTATGATGCCGAGGAAGGATTATGATATATTTATCGAAAAGGCGCCCGAGCTGCTCAGCGATGAGATAAGACTTGACGACTTTTCGACGAACCCACTGTATTTCAATCCTTTCGCAAAGCTGAGACTTAAAAATACCGCATTTGAGATCAGGTCGTTAAGAGACTATAAGGGCGGTCAGGAAATGTGGTTGGACATTTTCCCGATGGATGATGCGCCCGATAAAGATTCGCCCGAGCTTCGAAAAAGGGCGGCGAAGATAGGCGTCTGCCGATGCGCCATATGCGCGAAACGCGGAATATTCGATAAAACGACCGTATCGTCAAAGCAGCGCGCAGCCATAAGCCTTATGAAGCTCTTACCCGATCGGGTCCTTATAAACGCACTGCGTAAAGCCCATGTCGGCGATAAAGTAAGGACCGATGATCGCAGCGCCGAACTTAATGACTGCAGCCCGAATTATGTCATCTTCGGTACCGATTATGACTATAAAAAGCTTGTGATGCCGAAGAAATGGTTCCTCCCCGCGGTAAAGATTGCCTTTGAGAACGGCGAATACTCGGCGCCTGCCGACAGCGATAAGGTACTTACGCATATATACGGAGATTATATGAAACTGCCGCCGAAGGAAAAACAGGTGACTTTTTATCCCGAGAGGATAGTTTTTTCAGACGGCGAAGAAGTCAAGATAAATGAGGGTGAAAGACCGTGACATATCGCGAAATACGAAAGAACTATCAGCATAATTTCGGCTGGGATTCCGTGCTGGTGGATGCATATACAACATTGCTTTCGCCGCTTGTTACCAAGGTATGCCTGAAGCTCAGACTCATTCCCAATGTTGTCACCGTGCTTATGATCGCAAGCGGAGTGATGGGCGGACTCATCTTTGCGTTGCCGCCGCTTTGGTGCAAAATCCTCGGCACCGTCCTTATCCACCTGTGGTATGTGTTCGACTGCTCCGACGGTGAAGTGGCGAGAATAACAAAGAGATATTCGAAATTCGGCACCGAAATAGACTATACCGCGCATGTGATCGATCATCCGTTTATAATGTTCGGTTTTGCCTGCTCGCTGCTTCAGTCGGGAATAAACACGGTTATCGCGATAGCCTTGCCTGCCGCGGTCGCAGTTCTCGATCTTGTTTTTCGCTCAATGGCGACATTCGGTCTTATATATGACCTTAAGATCCCGCCCGTGAAAGAGGATACGACCGCATCAAACGATGCGGCGGGGGCAGCGGCAAAAAGAGTGAGCGGGAGAACAGTCATAACCTTCTTTGTAAATATTCTCGTGCATCTTCCGAACCTTGCCCTCATATTTCCGATAGTGTGGTTTATATCTCCGGTTGCCGCCTGCATATATATGACGGCGGTGCTCGCAATGCTTGTCCTCTATGTGCCCGTAGTTATTCTTTCGTGGCTGAAGAGGATCGTAAGGATATAGAATACGGAATGTAGAACACAGTATACAAAATTGACTGAAATTGAAGATGCGTGTGTTTTAAGGCGTCGTGCGGAGATGCCGTTATGAAAGGAGAATTCCTTATATGAAATTGCTTATCACGGGCTCAAGCGGTCAGCTCGGCAATGAGCTTGTAAACATAATCGTCTGCAAAAGGGCGGAAATAGGGACGATAAATCCAGCTTACAGAGACTGTGAGATCACGGCGGTCGATATTGACGATATGGATATCACCGACCTCGGATCGGTCAGAAAGGTGATATCATCGGTAAAACCCGATGCCGTCATAAACTGTGCCGCGATGACCAATGTGAACGGCTGCGAAAGCGATTACGAAACGGCTATGAAGGTAAATGCAATAGGTCCGAGAAACCTTGCCGTTGCGTGTGAGGAGATCGGCGCAAAGCTTGTGCAGGTGTCAACGGATTATGTCTTCAGCGGGGATGCCGACAGACCTTATTGTGAGTGGGATATTGTGGCGCCCTGCGGTATTTACGGAAAGAGTAAGGCGCTCGGCGAAAAATACGCCTCCGAGCATTGCAGCAGGACATTTATCGTCCGCACGGCGTGGCTCTACGGTTATGTCGGTAAAAACTTTGTCAAGACCATAATATCCGCCGCCAGAAAAAACGGAACCGTGAAGGTAGTCAATGACCAATTCGGCAATCCCACATCGGCAAACGATCTTGCATATCATATACTCAAGCTGGTATGATTTTGCAAAAAGGGTCATCGAAAGATCGGGCACGGATGCCGAGGTGCTGCCCTGCACCACCGACGAGTATCCTACACCTGCAAAAAGGCCTGCCTACTCGGCTCTTAACAACCTTATGTTATCCTGCACCGTGGGTGACGAAATGAGAGATTGGAAGGACGCAGCGGATAACTATGTCGACAACCTTATAAGATCGGGATTTTAGAAAAAAGAGAGGGTCAATGATGGGAAAGTTCAATTTTATCAAGACCGAGATCGAAGGAATGTTTATAATCGAGCCGACCCGCTTCGGGGATGAGCGCGGTTACTTTATGGAAACATACCATGCAGGTGAATTCAAGGCGGCGGGTATAGATGTTGACTTTGTTCAGGATAATCAGTCAAAGTCGGTAAAGGGTGTACTGAGAGGACTTCATTTTCAGACAAAGAATCCTCAGGGCAAGCTCGTAAGAGTTATAAGCGGCGAGGTCTTTGATGTCGGTGTGGACCTGAGAAAGGGAAGCCCGACATTCGGAAAGTGGGTCGGAGCGGTATTGTCCGCTGAAAACGGCAGGCAGCTTTATATACCCGAAGGCTTTGCACACGGCTTCGCGGTACTCAGCGACAGTGCGGAGTTCGTCTATAAATGCACGCGCCTTTATGACCCGACGGGCGAAGGCGGTATAATTTGGAATGACGCGGACATTGCGGTTGATTGGCCGATCGACCGAGATAAGGTCATCCTTTCCGAAAAGGACAAAAAGCAGCAGACCTTTAAGGAATACTGCGAACAACTTGAAAATAACTAATAAGGTCGATCATGACCGGAATGAGGCGGCGTGATCGATCTCAAGGATGAGAATGCCGACGAATGATGCCCCGAGGGCGCATGGTGCGCCCTCGGGGCATCTTGATTTATCGGTCAGTCACATCTCCGCACAGAAATGAACGCTGCCCGCAAAAAGCAACCGAGCCGCCCACCGGAGCACTTTCGCGCTCCGACGGGCGGCTCCTTCTTTCACCCGCACAACCCGAAAAACATCTTTGTATCCGCCCGACTTATAATCTTTCCTCTAAACCGCCGAGTTTCCCTATAACATCGTTGATGCAAACGGGAATGCCGTCCTCCTGAATGCAGCGTACATTTTTTCCCGAACTGATATCCGCCATATATTCACTGCATATGTGATGCGGCAGCGCAGAGCCTATTATGGGGACGATTATCAGTCGATACTCGCCTTTGTAAAGGTATAAACTGCTTAAGCAGGTGCCGTCGCAGCCGTTAAGAAATAATTGCCTTAAAAGCTCCGTAAGTGTCTCTTCGTCCGCCGTTACCGCAAAGGGAGGATAGATGGGCGAATGACGGGTTATTAGCGCCGAAAAACGACCGTTTTTATACCTTATGTGTACTCCCGATCTCCCGTATTGCCCGAGACCGGCTTCCGATAGGGAATGCAATACGGATATCATAATAAGCCTCTTCCGTGAAAACGCGTTGAGTTGTAAAAGTACCTTTGACTCTTCTTCGGAAAATGATATTCTTATCGACTCCGCACCCTCGGAGTAACACCGCATATAAACACCCCCATGGCTTTTCACTTACTATATTATTTCTCGGAAAAGCAGGGTGTTACACCGCATATCTCAAAAAAACGCGGCAACGGCAATGTAAAGAATATATTGTTGACGAGTCTCCATATTATTA
>CAKRVQ010000044.1 GCA_934408795.1 uncultured Eubacteriales bacterium | reverse complement strand
TTAGCGCCCTCCTTTAGGAGGGCGCGCGGCGCTGCCCCCGCACATTTTACATATTTAGATAGATCTCTTTAAGCTCTTCTGCCGTAAGAAAGACCGGATTGTTTTTAAGCCTTTGGGCATTGACCGAAGAGGCAAGCGCCTCCGCCTCACCCTCCGTTACTGCGGGTGCGGACAATCCCAGCCTTTTCAATATCGTTCTGAACTCATCCGCCCACGAACCGACATCTTCGCATCCGTAAAACGACGCCAGCTCGGCGAGCCTTTTATCTAAGAATTCCCTGCCGCGCGGATCGACGCATTCCCCTCTCCCGTCGGACATAAACCCGATAACTCCGGGAAATGTGAGCGCCACCGCAAGCCCGTGCGGTATTCCGTAATTCGATGTCAGCTTGTAACTCATCGCGTGGGGCGCGGTCGTTGTTGTTATGCATATCGCCTGCCCCGCTAAATTGGAGGCGGTCATTATCTCACCGTCAGCCGCCGTGCTTCCCTCGGTGTAATCATATATATTTTTAAGAATGATCCCGATCGCTTTTTTTGAAAGCTCACGGCTTTCTTCGGTCGATGAGACCGACCAATAGGACTCCGTCGCCTGACAGAGCGCATCCAGCACGGTGCACTTTCTCTGAAAGATCGGCAGCGATGAGAGCAGACAGGGCATAAGAAGCGCCGCGTCGGGCAGCAATTCGTCACCGCTCAGCGACTGCTTCTCTCCGTTTTTGTATATCACCGCAAATCTTGTGGACTCACTGCCCGTTCCCGCCGTGGTGGGTATTGCGACAAACGGTATTGAAGCGGTCTTTTCTGCGTCGCCTCCGCCCGCTCTCCTCCTGATCGCCTTTGCGGTATCAATGGCACTTCCGCCGCCGACGGCGATTACGGAATCGCAGCCGCTTTTTTCATACACCTTAAACCCGGCTTCCGCCTCTTCATCCTTCGGGTTGGGCGAAAAGCCTCCGAAGACGGTCACTCTCAGCGGTAAAGCCTCGATCTCTTTGTACACGGGCGACCCGACAAAGAAACTTTCGCACACAAGAAGAGGGTTCACGGCACTTCCCATAAGCCCCGACAGCTCATTTATGCCGTCGTTTCCGAACAGAATCCGCTGCATCACATATCCTCCGGTATAAGGGTCAGGATCTCCTTGATCGGCATACACATATCGTCCGCTTCCTTGGCGCGGTGATTCGTAAGAATGGTCTCGGCTGCCTTTTTCATAGCCGGGAAACCGCTCCGCGTAAGTTGATTTGCGTAAATTACGATATTCACGCCCCTGTCCTTAAGCTCCTTCTCGGTTACCGTGTTGAAGGATGTAGGCACTACCACGATCGGAGTGGTCTTGTTTTCCGCTCTGAACTTTTCGACAAACTCAAATATCTCCGCAGGATCCTTTTTGCGTGAATGGATCATTATCGCATCGGCACCGGCAGCGACGAATGCGAAGGCGCGCTCCAACGCATCCTCCATTCCCCTCTCCAGGATGAGGCTCTCGATCCTCGCGCATATCATAAAATCGGCAGTCTTCTGGGCACGCTTTCCCGCGGCTATCTTTGCCGAGAAATTCTCTATACTGTCCTGCGTCTGGGCGACCTCGGTGCCGAACAGGGAATTCTTTTTAAGACCGCTCTTATCCTCAATGATCACCATTGAGACGCCCATTCTCTCAAGACTCCGCACCGTGTAAACAAAATGCTCGGTCAGACCGCCCGTGTCGCCGTCGAAAATGATCGGCTTTGTCGTCACTTCCATAATATCGTCTATGGTACGGAAACGGGATGTCATATCGACAAGCTCTATGTCGGGCTTTCCTTTTGCGGTCGAATCGCAGAGGGACGATACCCACATTGCGTCGAACTGATACGCCTTTCCGTCCTCGTAAACGACCGTCTTTTCCGCGATCAGACCTGTTATGCCGCTGTGCGCCTCTATCGCATTCACGCAGCCCTTCATATTGAGAAGCTTTTTAAGACGGCCTCTTCTTGCGTCGGGCATCGACAACTCCGAGCGCGAACGCTTTTCAAGCTCGGCAAACTTTTCGTCCCCCGAATAGGGGAATTCGACCAGCTTTCCGCCCCACTGTTTCAGAACCTCGATGACCTCGTCGCGCACCGGCTTCTGGAAGCCTTCCTTCCAGTCGTCTCCGTGTACGACAAAATCGGGGCGCAGCTCATTAAGTATGTTTCTGTAGGAAAGCTCCTTCTGCTCAACCACTTTTGAAACACCGCTGATGTTTTCAAACAATGCCTTTCTTTCCGAAAACGGCATGAGCGGGAACCTTTTGTAAGAGGCGACCGCCTCATCCGAGAGCACTCCGACGGTAAGCTTTCCGAGACGCGCTGCCTTTCTTATAATGGCGATGTGACCGGAGTGGACCATATCCGCCGAAACACTCATATAGACGCTCCTGTTATCCGCCTTTTCCGCTGCTGCGGACACCGCTTTCAGATCCTCGGGAGTGTCGATCTCGTTGCAAAGCGCATCTTTAACATCAAGTGCGCGTATTTCGCATCTGTCGGATACCTCGTTGAACGCCTTTTCGGCATAACAACCGGTCTCGCCCTTTTCACAGAATTCGACTATCCTGTCAAGCCAGACCTTCCAGTCATCCTTTTTGAGCTTGTAAAGCGGCTGTGCGGTGAGCGCATTATCAAAGAATTCGATCCCGACGGCAGTGATGCGATCCCCGTCGACGACCGCCTTAAAATCCTTTTCGGGGAGCGGCGCGGTCGACGACACGGTCATAACGCTCGTGTCGGCACCTATCACGGCATCGAGTACACTGTTTTCAAAAACCAGATCGCCGTGCATAAGAAGAATATCGTCATCCTTCAACAGATCTCTCGCGCAATAAATAGAGTAGATGTAATTGGTCTTGTCGTACAAAGGATTTTTCACAAATGAGATGTCGAGACCTGTATCAAGAAAGCGACAGTATTCGGTAAGGACATCGTCAAAAAGACCGGTGGTGACAACGACCTTTTCTATCCCCGCTCCCTTGAGCTCGTCCAGCTGACGCGACAGTATGGTCTCGCCGCAGGATATCTCTGTCATACACTTGGGATGCTCGCTGGTTAAAACTCCCATTCTTTTCCCGAGACCCGAATTCAGTATCAGTGCGATCATTTTATCTGCTCCTTAAGTTTTCGACAAAATTCAGTTTGTTTTGGAGTGCGGTGGTCGTCGGCCTGCCGAGATCCGCTCGGGAACCTATTGCCGCAGGAACTTCTATGAAGGTAAGCTTTTCGGAATGCTTTGCCGCCCTCAGCGCCTCATCAAGCTCCGAAAAGTTGTTGGCTCGGAGGGACACTTCGTATCCGCAGGCGGCCGCGACCGCGGGAAGATCGGTCCCCGAAAGCGCGGTGGGCATGCCTCCTACCGTTTCATGCGCACGGTTGTTTATAACTATGTGGATGAAATTAGTCGGCTTTACGGAACCTATGACAGACATGGCGCCCATGTGCATAAGCACCGCTCCGTCGCCGTCTATGCACCATACCGTACGGTCGGGACGGTTCATTGCCACGCCGAGAGCTATCGACGAAGAGTGACCCATCGAACCCACCGTCAGAAAATCGTATCCGTGAGGCTCGCCGTTCGCTTCCCTTATTTCAAACAATTCGCGGGACGCTTTTCCCGTCGTGGAAATTATCGGATCATCACCGGACACGGCGGTGATGTGCTTTATTATCTCCTCGCGAAGCATTGTGTTGTCGTTTTTATATACGGTATTGCCGTCATATTCAAGAGCACCCTTGCGAATGACATACGCAACGCTCTTTCCCGCTTTGAGCTTTTCCGCCATACGGTCGGCTGCCTCTTTCAGCTCCGAAACGGATGTATCCTTTCCGACGACAAATGTTGTTATGTCCATATCCTCAAGGAGCTTTACGGTCACCTCGCCCTGATAAATGTGCTGAGGCTCGTCCTTAACACCGGGTTCGCCGCGCCAACCCACCGTAAATATCACGGGGATGGCATAGACTTTGTCATTCAGAAGCGATGCCACGGGGTTTACCGTGTTTCCGATACCGCTGTTTTGCATATACACAAGCGGGATCTTGCCGGTCGCAAGATGATAACCTGCGGCAAGACCGACACAGTTGCCCTCGTTTGCGGCTATTATGTGACGCTCCGAAATACCGTATGTGTCCATTAAATAGTTGCATAACGGCTTCAGCTGAGAATCGGGGACACCCGTAAAAAACTCGGGGGATCCGATTGCAAGAAGAAAATCGGTGACCTTCATACTGCTTCCTTTCAACGCGTTGCGCTTTTCCTGTGTTTTATGGCTTTTGCGGTGACCTGCCGCGACCGCCCCTCGACCGTCACTTGACTGTCGCCAAGCCGGTTCTAATCCGACTCTCAACCGAACTGCTTCGATCGATCGGTCTCGGGATCGTATTTATATGTCGGAACCATTTCCGATACGATCTGCTTTATGTTTTCGGCATTGTGTGTGCAGGATTCATATAAAGCTCCCAACCTCTCGAAAAACGCCGCCTTATCCATTTCAATGGGATTTCCGACATAGATCAGCTTGTTGTTTGTACGACGCAGCCCCTCTTCGCTCATAAGCATCTCCTCAAAGAGCTTTTCACCCGGACGCAGCCCCGTATAAACTATCTTTATGTCTACATCGGGTACATATCCCGACATTCTTATGAGGTTTCTCGCCAAATCGTCTATCTTGACGGGATCTCCCATATCCAAAACAAATATTTCTCCTCCGTGGGCATCTGTCCCCGCTTCAAGGACAAGCGACACCGCCTCCGGAATAGTCATAAAATACCTGATTATATCGGGATGAGTAACGGTAACGGGACCTCCCGCGGCGATTTCCTTCTTAAACAGGGGTATCACCGAGCCGTTCGACCCTAAGACATTCCCGAAACGAACCGCGACAAATTCGGTAGCTCCCTTGCCGTTAAGCGCCTGAACGACCATTTCACAGAGACGCTTTGACGCACCCATGATGTTTGTCGGATTTACCGCCTTGTCGGTTGAAATAAGCACAAATTTCTTTACACCGTACCTGACCGCGGCAAGAGCCGTCTTATAGGTTCCGAAAACATTGTTTTTTATCGCCTCGTTCGGACTGTCCTCCATAAGCGGAACATGCTTGTGCGCCGCCGCGTGGAATACGATGTCGGGGCGGTAATGCTCCATCAGCTTGTTCATACGGTCGGTCTCCCTGACCGAGGCTATCATAACATCGAAGTCAAGCTCACTGTAACTGTGGCGAAGCTCCTGCTCTATCGCATAAGCGTTGTTTTCGTAAACATCGACGATTATAAGCTTTTTCGGACCGTACGACGCGATCTGACGGCAAAGCTCGCTGCCTATCGAACCGCCTCCGCCCGTGACCATTACGGACTTTCCGCCCAAAAACGAGCTTACCGAATGCATATCTATCTTAACGGGATCTCTTCCCAAGAGATCCTCAACACTGACATCGCGCACGGTGGACGAATAGTTTTCTCTCGCCACCATCTGATAAATTCCGGGCATTGCCTTAAGGACGCATCCTGTCCCGCTGCAGATCTCCAGCACCGCTTTTCTTTCGGACGCCGCCAGCGAGGGAATGGCGAAAATGATCTGTTCAATATTATACTTTTTCGCCGCCGAAACTATGTCATTCCTTGTTCCTACGACCGGAACCCCGTCTATGTAATTTCCGAGCAAAACCTTGTTGTCGTCGATAATGCAGCAGGGCTTGCCCAGACGCCTGTTGGTCCTTTTCATCTCGCCGATGAGTATCCTTCCCGCATCGCCCGCACCTATTATCATGGTACGCTTCGTGCTCTTGGGAGCATCGGGCTTTTTCTTTATAAATATTCCCGCATAAACTCGGTACATAAATCTCATTCCGAGGATGAAAGCAAGCTGGATCAGCACCGAAAGCAGATAATCATGCACCTTGACCATTTCGGCAAACTCTTCCGAAAAGAGAGAAAAAACGGGAGGAACAATGTTGGAAAGCACAACGGCGATCACCGTTATAAGACTGTCTCTGACGCTGAAATAGCGCCACATCGTCCTGTAAATATTTGCCGCAAAAAAGATCGAAAGGGATGCTGCGGTAAAGACTGCACTGAACTTTGCGACACTGCCGACAATGCCGAAAAGTGAGTATTCGAAATCATCATTGATCCACATCGATACCGAAAGCGAAAAGAATATAACGACGGAATCGCAGAGAACCACCAACCCCGTAGTCCTCAACTTATCGAAGGAAAAAAGTTTTTTCAAACAACCGCCCCCGCAAAAGGTTTGTTTCGGAATGCCCCGAATATAATAACTCCGTTGCCCCCGCGGCAACAAACTAAAGAATAATTGTCCGAATCCTGTTGTGCCCGACAGTAATGCAGCCGACTGTACGCACCGGGACCGCACTTACCCGATTATACGCACACGACCGACACCTTCACGGCTGGTGCGCACACAGTGAACACCCATACATGACTGACACCCTACATAACGGACATTCAAACGACGAACGCCCAAGCGGCTGAAACATCGGAATACAGCTCGACTCACTCCCGCAATGCCGACGCCGGTCTTATCACACACGATAATCACAATCATATAAACTGCCGTGTAAACGCAAATATACACAATCATACATTATAATTATATACTTTTATTCTGAATAGTCAACGGTTTATTATGGTTAAATCCGAACCCGTTTAGCGTGGATTTCTCGCATTGCCGCGTTAACGCACCCGACGAATTGAGGCTCATCAAAGCAAAAGAAGCGCAGATCTCAGAAAACAGACTCCTACAGACGACACAGGTTCAGCCCCAGTCATCTCAGAGCTGTAAAGTTCCGCCCGGCAACCCGACCGCAGGCAGCGCCGCAAATATCGGGGAGCCGAAACCAACACTGAATAGCCCTGACAGATGAGTCTTTCGATTTTTTCGAAACAGTATCATACCTTAGGAGCACCGTCGGTCTCGCGGATGATATGATAAAAATCTAAAATTACCAACCGTCGGGCGCGGAATTCTGCATCCTGCTCAAACAACAACCCGACCGCAGGCAGCGCCGCCCACGCCGAAGGCGCGGTAAACGGGCGTCGGCATACTTTTTATCTCTCAATAAAGTCCCACTTTCCCGACAGGCATGCTCCCCCCGCACCTTGCCTCGCCGCCCGTTTTGCGCCCTTCCGCAGGAATGGCGCGCGGCGCTGCCTGCGGTGGGGTTGTTGCCGATCTCGCATCGACCTTACACACCCCCCGCGCCCGCTTTTAGCGGTCAGAGCATTCTCGTCTCGCGCCCGTGACGCTTTCAGCCGCGCTCGTCTCCGTCCTGCAGTCTTTCGTCCCGCCGCAACATAACGCTGCAGCAAAACGCCTCTGAAGGACCTGCCGACACTAAAAGGGCAAAAGAGCCCGCCCCTCACGGTCCGAACCGAAAGGGCGGGCATATCTTGTTCGATTTTTATCGGATCGCACCCACCGACGGGGCCAGTCAGCAGTCCGAAAACAGGTGATGTGCCGTAGCTATTTTGCAGCCCCGGCAGGTCTGCCGCATAATTCCTTGTATAGCTTTATATACTCTCCCGCCGAGCGCGCCCAACTGTTGTCACAGGCAAGCGCCCTTTTCACAAGTATCTCCCAGCCTTCCCGATTACGATAACCGCCGATGGCGCGGCGAACCGCATGAGCCATATCATATGCGTTGTAATTCTCAAATGTGAATCCGTTGCCCTCACCGAGACCGCTGTCGGTTATGGTGTCGGCAAGTCCGCCTGTGGCTCTGACGACAGGTATGGTGCCGTACCTGAGGGCGACCATCTGGGCAAGCCCGCAGGGCTCCGACTTTGACGGCATACGGAATATGTCGGCTCCCGCGTATATCTTGTGGGCAAGCTCGGGT
>CAKRVQ010000043.1 GCA_934408795.1 uncultured Eubacteriales bacterium | reverse complement strand
GCGCAGAGCTTATTCCGGCTCTTCAAAAACAGATGAGGTTGACCGAATGTGAGACCGACGACATAAAGCGGCACAATCCCCTGTTTTACCGCCAGACCGTCTTTTCCGAAAACAGGGATCGGTTTTTCGAAGAATTCCGCGCGGCACCCGATGAGACCGTTCGAAAGCACACGGTGCCGACAAAGGTAAAGGTGCAGAGTCTCAAAGGCAGACTGTTTCAGTCTTTGCCGACTGTCCTGCGCAAAACCATAATGAATATGATGAAGGGACGCAAATGAAACCTAAACATGAGCTTCTAAGCAATCTGGCGTGGAAATTCGGCGAGCGCATATCTGCCCAGCTGATCTCAACGGTCGTGTCGATCATCCTTGCCCGCCTTCTCGAACCGTCCCACTACGGAACCGTTTCGATGGTAATGATCTTTATAACCATTGCGAATGTTTTTGTCAGCGACGGTCTCGGCAGCGCCCTGATACAAAAAAAGGACGCGGATGAAGTCGACTTCTTCTCGGTGCTTTATTTCAACATAGGATTCTCCTGCGTTTTGTATGTGATCCTGTTCTTCTCGGCACCGCTCATTTCGATGTTCTTCGGCGAAGGATATGAGGCTCTTACGCCCGTGCTCAGGGTTTTGGGACTCAGGATCATCCTTACCGCGATAAACTCCGTCCAGCAGGCATACATATCCAAAAAGATGATGTTCCGCAAGTTTTTCATTTCCACCCTCGGAGGAACGATCGTCTCCGCGGTCGTGGGAATAGCGATGGCATACAGCGGATACGGCGTATGGGCTCTCGTGGCTCAGTATCTTGTCAGCACTTCGGTAAGCTCCGTCACTCTCGGCTTTGCCATCGGAAAAAGGCCTAAGTTCGTTTTTTCGATAAGACGTGTAAAGGCTCTGGTCCCTTTCGGCATCCGCATTCTCGGAACGGGTCTTCTGATCACCGTTTACCAGGAGCTGCGGTCTCTTATTATCGGAAAAAAATATTCCACCGACGATCTTGCGTTCTATGACAAGGGCCGGAGCTTTCCCCTTCTGATAGTTACAAATATCAACTCTTCGATATCGGCGGTGCTCTTCCCGAAAATGTCGGAGGAGCAGGACGACCGACAGAAGATCAAAAGCACGACCCGCAATTCGATCCGTTTCAGTGCGCTGATACTCTGCCCAATGATGCTGGGTCTTGCGGCGGTCGCCGACTCCTTTGTGCGGGTTCTGCTCACCGACAAATGGGTGCCGTGCGTTCCGCTGCTGCAGTTGTTTTGTATAATCTATCTGTTTCAGCCGATCCACACGGCAAATATGCAGGCGATAAAAGCGGTCGGCAGAAGTGATATATATCTGCAGCTGGAAATAATCAAGAAGGTTATCGAGCTTGCGGTACTTCTTACGACCATGTGGATCAGCGTGGATGCAATGGTCATCGGTATGGCGGTATGCGCCACTTCCTTTACCTTTGTAAACGCCTATCCCAACATAAAACTGTTGAATTACGGCATAAAAGAGCAGATGGCGGATATCCTGCCGCCTGTTGTGATGTCGCTTATCATGGGCGCCGTCGTTCTCGGGATCGGTCTTATCCCGATGCCGCTGATCGTCAAGCTGATCGTTCAGGTGGCGGTGGGTATCGCGGTCTACTTCGGCCTCGCCCTGCTCACCAAAAACAAAGAACTTTTGCAGTTGTTAAAGCTGCTGCACATCCGAAAGGAGCGCTTCGAATGACAGACTCAGTAAACAATACCGCAGTTGTAAGTGTGTCCCCGCCACGCATATTTCTGTCCTCCCTGCAGGGACTGAGGACCGTCGCCTTTGCGGCTATATTCATAAGCCACACGGAACTCGGTAATTTCGGAACTTTAGGCGCCTGGGGCGTTTCGGTCTTCTTTATCCTGTCGGGATTTGTGATGCTTTACAGTTATTACGACCGACCGTGCCCGAAACCGGGGATCGCCTTTGCCTACGGAAAGATCAAAAAACTTTATCCCCTGCATATAGTCACCATGGCGGCGGCTGCCGTTTACTGTTATTTTGTCTACGGTCAGGGGATCGTTAAGATCCTGACCGACATGGTCCTTCACGCCGCACTGATCCAAATATGGATCCCGAACACGGCTTATTACTCCACTCTTAACGGGTTGGCGTGGTATCTCGCCGTCTGCGCATTCCTCTATTTTGCCTTTCCGTTTATACTCAAGCGTATGCAAAGAGCGAACAGGAAAGAGGTGACGGCGGCACTTGCGATCCTGTTTATTCTTCAGATATCGGTCTCGACGATCGCCTTTTTCTTCGGCGGTGAGGATAAAAGCAGCTGGTTTTCAATGCAGTGGATCACCTATTACTGCCCCTTGACCCGACTTGTGGATTTTGCCCTCGGCTGCTGCCTCGGTTGGTTATTCCTCCGTACCGAAAGGCAGGCTCTCTCGGTGCCCGCCGCAGGGATCGCACAGGCGGTCACGGTCGTCGGGGCTGCCGCCTCGTGCGTCGCTTACGCAAAAGGCGTTCCGTTCTTCGGCGGAGAATTCATAAGGTATGCACTTCTGTTTACGCCTACCACCGTTCCGCTCATTTGGCTCACAGCCCGCGGCACGGGATGGTTGTCACGGCTCCTGAATCTGAAACCTTTGGTTCGCTTTGCAAAACTCACCCCTTACACCTTTCTTATACACGGCGTTGTCATCAAATACTGCCGCACCGTTATGAGCAGGCTGACAGGATCCGTTAATGAATATGTTGTCGCCCTTGCGGCGCTTATTCTCACCGTTGCGGCAGCGCTTGTATGGAACGCCCTTTCCGAGCGGGTCCGCCGTTTCTCGGGTCGGAAACAAGACTCGGCGCAGCGGTCACAATAGTTTTGATCATCCTGCCGTCAGGCAGCGGCAAAAGGGGCAGATACGGTTTTTGTTTTGCCCTTGTCCCTTGCCTGCCGATGTAATAAACGGTAAAAAAACAAGCCCGCCCGACAAGGCGAACGGTTGTTGCCGTCGGCCCTGTCGGGAGAGGCTTCATAAGAAAAAAGGCAGTGCAAATTTTGCGCTGCCTTCTTTGTGTACTATCCGAAAACAGATCTGTAAAAGAACTTTGATAACAAAATTCGATGCCCTTGTTCGGGCGCCTGCCGCGCAAAGGAGTGTACGGCGCGGTGCCGCCTCGGATGTTACGCTCCCGATCAGAGCCCCAAATAGCTTATAAGCTTTGCCGCCTCGCCCCGCTCAGCTCTGTCGACGGTATTGCCGGTCTTTATTTCGTTTATCGCATTTTTCCTTCCTCTTCCGAAGACAAGATAAAAGCAGCGAATGACCCAACAGAACGGCAGCAAAACAGGTGCTTTTACCAACACGGGGTACCTTACCTTCATTCGGCAGTAGGGCAAAAACGCCTTTTTGAACAGGTGTCCCAGCCTGCCGCCGTTTTTTATCTGGCTGATCGCGATACCGTTTCTTGAAATGCCGTATGTTCCGGCTCCGAGGAGATATTCCTCAAACATTTCCGTGTCACCGTCGGCGGGCTTGCCGTCAAGCCAATGCTCCATAAGCTTCTCGGAGGCAACGCAAAAATCATACAGTTCGCAGGAGACAAGCAGGTCCTTTCTGTTCTCGGCGCAGAACCCGAAGCTGCGCTCGATCACATCAAGATCAATGATCGGTCTTATCCCGCAGCCGCCGTTTTCAACATGCTTTGCCGCGTGGGTGAGGTGATACAGAAAGAAGAGATCCTCCCGCATGATCAGCCGATACGGGTCCGTCTCGTCGCGCGCCGCCGTATCCCATACCTCTTCCAGCTTTTTGACCGCCCGCTCAAATCTTCCCTCCTCGACAAGGGTGAAGTGGAGCTCCAAAAAAACACCCGAATCGGTCTTATAGGTGATCTCGTGCGAGCCTTTGTCCTTGATCTTCACAAAGCCCGCTGCACCGAGCGCGGCATCCGCCCCGCCGAGATCCTCGGGTCTTATAAGAATGTCAATATCACAGCTTGTCCTCATCCAGGGCTCGGGGTAGAGGGTTTCGATCACCGCTCCTTTAAGCGGCATATAATCCATTCCCGCCGAAGAAAGCGCTCTAAACGCCCGATCGGCCTCATATTTCCGCCTTCCGTATCTGAAGACCGCGCTCATATACAACTCGGTCGCTTCTTTCGTAAGTTCGGCATCAGAGCCGTCTATCAGCCCGCCCGTCAGCATTTTGTGCGCCGCGAGGTGGGCAACATCATGAGCCTTAGCGAGACTCAGAGCTTCCTTTACCGTCTCCCTGTCCGCCTTTTCGGACAAGGGCAGCGCTCTTTCCCTGCCGATCTCGGTACCTATACATAAGAACATAAAATCCCTTGAAGTCATATTAACGATTATTCTCTCCCTTGTCCCGTCCCGCCGTTTAGGCTTGTCCGCCGCGGTTCCTCCGCGGATATCACCCGTATCTGTTTTTGTGCCGCGTGCCCGACTCCCGAACCCGAATCCGCGCCCGACTGCCGCACCCGAATCCGAACCCAAGCCCGAGTCAGAGCCCGAGCCCCCGCACGAGCTTCGGCGACCGCCGCCCGCTTCGGTCGATCGGCGGGTATGTCGGCGGTTTAATGCTTTGCTGCCGAAGGCAGCGCGCCGCGAAGCGCCGAAGGCGCTTCATACGGGCGACGGCAAGCCGCGGTGCTGCCCCGATCCCGACTTTCCGTCGGGCTGATATTTACCTGTCGCGCCCCGTCGCCCGTTTTGCGCCCTCCCGAGGGAGGGCGCGCGGCGCTGCCATAATTACCGCTCGCCTGCCGCAGGGCGGCTGCCTTTCTCTGTCGGCACCCTTTGACGACATCCTCTGTCGGTACCCCCCTGTCGGCATCCGCAGACCGTTTCCGTTTTGTTAAAAGCCGAACCGTCTATTGATCCGAGCCGACTCCGAGCCCGATCCCGTGTCCGAAATCGGGGCTTAAACCTACCTCGGTCAGCATATTCCGAAATTCATCCACCTGCGAACTGCCCGACACCATGATACCCGCTATTGTCTTTTTTGCTTTTTTACGGTGGACAAACGCGCGGTCAAAGAGTCTGACGCCCCAAAACAACGGCAGCAAAACGGGCACCTTTTCCAAAACGGGATAAAATCCGCACATGTTTTTATAAGGCAGGAACACCGCCGATAATAATCTTTTGTTGCGGGTCTTGTTTTCACCTTTCGCGCGTCTTCGCAGTTCGTCGGAAACCGAAACGCCGTCCGCCGTGCCGAAGCTGCCGCTGCGCATAACAAATTCCGTTATCCTCGCAGTCGTCTCATCTTCTTCGCCGCCCGTAAACCAGGCGGCGAGTGTCCTTTTTATGTTTTCATAAAAGTCCCTTAATCCAAGCTTGCCCAGCTCTTCGTTTATATAATCCCGATTCATGTCGGGCTCCGACTTTTCGTAGACATATATATCCGTAAAATGGCGCAGCCCCACGCCGCCGTTTCTGAAATGCTTTGCCAAATGTGTAATCAGATAATCGAATTCGTCCTCGGAGGACATACGGTATTCGGAGGATCCCTCGCCCGTCGGACGGGCAAAATCCCACCCGTCTCCCCAGTAACGGACAAAGTCGCCGTTTGTCTCCGAGATCACCCCGGTATGAAGCTCGACCGTTATTCCCTCTTTGCTTTTCCATTCGGATTGTCGGTCGCCGTCCCTTTTCGGTACAAATCCCAGTTCGGACAACACCTTCGCCGCACGCTCCGCCTCTTTCCGCCCTATAAGAAAATCGCAATCGCCCATCAGGCGGTATTCACTGTGGGAATACTTCGGCTTGACCGACAGTCCTTTAAGCGGCATAAACGGGATGCCCTTTTCGACAAACACCTTTTTGATGTCGTCGGCTACACACAACTGCGTCCGATCGACAATAATGCAGCTTGCCGCGATCCTCCTTAGGTGGGACATCCTCTCTTTGTCCTGCTTGTTTTCGGCGCGGGACAGTCCCGCATAAAGGATCGGAAGTATTCCGTGCCGACGGCACAGTCGGACTGCCGCGGCAAAATCAAAATCATCGCTTATGACAACAGCGGTATCCTCAATAACTCCGCGAATTATGGAAATGATGTCTTTTTCAAGTGCGGTCATATACTCATTCCTCGTAAATAAAATATTTTATTATGCCGATAATGCGTAAGCCCACCCGGATATCATTCTTACCTTGCCAATATATCCGCTATTCTTTTGCAAGCAAAGCCGTCCCCATACGGATTGCTCGCGTGCGCCATGGCGTCATATGCCTCTTTGTTTTCAAGCAGTTCTTTGAAATTCCGATATATTACCTCTTCCTCGGTTCCTACGAGCCTCAGCGTTCCCGCGGCTATTCCCTCGGGACGCTCTGTCGTGTTCCTCATGACAAGCACCGGTTTTCCGAGAGACGGTGCCTCCTCCTGGATCCCTCCGCTGTCGGTCAGTATCATATAGCTGCGCGACAGAAAATTGTGGAAATCCAACACATCAAGCGGATCGATTATATGTATGCGGTCGCAGCCCGAAAGCTCCTCGGCAGCCGCTTTTCTCACCGCAGGATTCATATGTATCGGATATATCGCCTTCACATCGGGGTGCTCCTCCGTGATACGGCGTATTGCCCTGAACATACGGTGCATCGGCTCCCCGAGATTTTCTCGCCTGTGAGCGGTTATGACTATCAGCCTGCCGTCTCTTGCCCATTCAAGCTCCGGGTGAGTGTAATCCTCCCGCACGGTGGTCTTGAGGGCGTCTATCGCGGTATTCCCCGTCACAAAGACCGTTTTGGGATCTTTTCCCTCCCTTATGAGATTTGCTTTTGCCGTCTCGGTCGGGGCGAAGTTATACCTCGCGACAATGCCCACCGCCTGACGGTTAAACTCCTCGGGATAGGGTGAATATATATCGTATGTGCGCAGTCCCGCCTCGACATGACCGACTGGTATCTGCATATAAAAGCAGGCGAGCGCGGTCGCAAATGTCGTTGTGGTATCGCCGTGCACCAAAACCGCATCCGGCTTTACCTCTTCGAGGACCGATCGAATATTCATAAGTATACTGTCGGTTATGTCAAAAAGGGTCTGCTTTTCCTTCATGACCGAAAGGTCGTAATCCGGCACGACATTAAAAGCGGAAAGCACCTGATCGAGCATCTGACGATGCTGGCCCGTGACGCATACCACCGTCCTGATCGTGTCCCTCGTTTTCAGTTCGTTTACGAGCGGACACATTTTTATTGCCTCCGGCCGTGTTCCGAAAACAAGCATTATGGTTTTCATTCTTGACATCAGTCCTTGCCTGATTCTATTGTTGATCGGGTCAAGCGATAAAGCCTCCCCGCCCTTCGGGAAAGTTCTTGTGCCCCGATCGTTTTATCTGCGGAAATGATCCTTCGCGCCCGGCAAAGCAACAAGGGCGAAAAGCGCCGAAAACGAACGCTGACAGACGGTGCGGTTCGATTCCCGTCAGCTTAAGCTGCGGGAGTCAAATCGAATTCAAAGCCGAACCCAAATCCGAATCCGTTTGAAGGACAAACCGACCGCAGGCAGCGCCGCCCACGCCGAAGGCGCGGTAAACGGGCATCGGCACCTTTTCATCTTGCTGAATGCCCTGCTTTTTTTCGGCAGAGTGCGTTTCTTTATCTCGCTTTGCCGCCCGTTTCGCGCCCTTCTGAAGAAGGGCGCGCGGCGCTGCCATCGGCCCGGTTGCCCGTAAAACGGGTTCGGCTCCCGTATGTCAGGCGGTTGCCGCTCCCGCCGCCCACCGCCGCCCACCTTGCGCGCGCCGACGGGCGGCGAAATCCAATGTCACGCTTACGAAAGCAGCGTCCGTTTTTGAGCGTGGATTTGCCGCCTTGCCGCGTTAAAACACTCGTTATTTGTTTGCCGACGGGGACTTGCCCCTGCCGTCTGTAAACTTCTGTTTGCCGCGCGTTCTATTTAATTA
>CAKRVQ010000042.1 GCA_934408795.1 uncultured Eubacteriales bacterium | reverse complement strand
ATCTTGACCTCATCGGCAAGACCGTTTCTTTCGATACTCTCTGCGAAGGCAGCCTGGATTGCCTTACTGCCCGAAGAGGTACAACCCGTACCGCCGCAGATCAAAACATGTGCACGAATCATATATTTAACCTCCAAAAATTATGCCTTGGTTTCGGTTATGACATACTCTGAAACTATCTTGCCGTTCTTAAGGTGCTGCTCGGCAACCTTCTTTGCCTTTTCGGCGGTCATCTTAACATAGGTGACCTTGTCCTTGCCTGCCTCATAGACCTCGACGATAGGCTCATATTGGCAAATGCCGATGCAGCCTGTCTGTGATACGGTCACCTTATCGGTAATTCCGAGTCTGTTGACCTCTTCAACGAGGGTGTTGAGAACAGGGCGTGCGCCGGCGGCAATACCGCAGGTCGCCATTCCGACTACAACGCGGACATCTCCCGTGCCTTCGCGAAGGTTGACCTTGCTCTGCATCCTCTCTTTGATCGCCTGTAATTCAGCCAATGATTTCATATATTTCTTCCTTTCAGGTTATTGATTTATTTTTAAGAGCGCCCGATCGCCGAATACTGTTCGGTCAGGTATTCGCCTATCCAGCACAACACCTCCGTGTTGTTGAGCGGGACGGTTCCGAGCACCTCTTTCAGCTCGCGGGTGTCCATTCCGACGCTGCCCTTCGGCATATCGTGGCGAAACGAAAAGTCGACCCCCGGGTGACCCTGGACTATTGTTTTTACCGTTGAGACAATGTCGCCGAGCGGAGTAAAGTCCAGATGATTTTTGTAAAACAGCGCCGTTACCTCGGTTCCGTGATCCTCGGGATAATCTTCAATACTTCTTGATACAAGGGAAAACCGACCGCCCGTTTGCTCTGCCTCCATTTTGAAAAGAGGTATTCCCATTCCCACCTTTCTGGTGGTTCTGGTGGTAAAAAACGGATCGATGACCGCGGCAGCAGTTTGCGGCGACATACCTTTTCCGTCATCCTTAACGGTCACGGTCAAGGTATCATCGGTCTCGCTTATGATGACTTCCACAAGCTTTGCTGCGGCTTTGAAGGAATTTTCCGCTATATCAAGAATATTGAGTGACAGTTCCTTCATTTTTTACACCTCAGGTAATCGAACAGTGCTTTTCTCACCTCTGACGGATCGCTGCCGCACTCAAGGGTTATATGATCCTCCGCCTCTTTTATGTTCCAGAGAACATGAGCATCCGAGCTGATCAGAAAGCGATCCTCGGGCATCCCCGTAAGGGCGGCGTATTCGGATTTACGGTTACGGTCGTGCAGCTCGGCAAAGCGGAATCCGTATTCGGCAGGGACACTGCCGAGCACGGCGACCATCCCTCCCGCTTCCCTGTCTATGTGCGCGGGATAGGTTATTCCGCCGAAGCTTTCGACCTTACTTTTTACGTCTCCCACCGATATCTCGGTGGCATTTATCAAAAGGTCCTCTTCCCTGCCTATGACTCTGTCGAATTCATCGACGATGAGCTGGCTGCCGAACACATCCTCACGGTTTTTGACCCTGACGAGACTTTTTTCAACGATCGTTCCGAAATCAAGTGCACCCTCAAGTGTCTCGAAAAGGCACACCATATGTATATCCTCGGAGGTCGTAAGTTCAAGTCCCGCCACGGGCACGACGCCGTGACGCTCGGCCGCCTTAAAAAAGGCGGGGCAGTTTTTTACGGTATTATGATCGGTCAGTGCCATTATTCCGAGGCCGTTAAGTTCGCCCATACCCGCAATACTGTCGGGTGTCGACTCGTTGTCGCCGCAGGGCGAAAGGCAGGAATGGATGTGCAGATCGTAATACAACTTGTTCATATTACATTTCCTACGGCAAGTGCGGTCTCGTAGACCGTCCTGTCCGAAGAAAGAATATTTATTCCTTTATCCGCAGCGGCTGCGGTCAGCTGCTCGTCCGGCTTTGCGGATTCGGCTATGATGACGCAGGCGACATCGCTCAATGACGCGACTGCGGCAACATTCACATTGGTCATTATCGTTATCCAGGCGGAGTCCGGTTTTGCTCTGCCCATGACCCAGCTCAACAGATCACCGCAATATGCTCCCGTGACCTCTCTGTCACCGTCGGTCACCGATATCGGCGTAAAGCCGCAGCGCACCGCAAGTTCATTCACCGTCATCAGTATCACCGCCTTGCTCTTTACCGCCGAATTCGTTTCTGTATCTTTGTATCGGGCACTCCCTCGCCGTACCGCTGCCTCTCACGATATCTTCGGCAAACGCACGGCATGTCGGTGCTCCGCAGGAACCGCAGTCTATTCCGGGAAGTGTATCCCTAATCCGCTGGATCTCCGACATCATCCGCATTGATTCGACAAAATTATCGCTGAAGACCGAGATCGGTCGGTAGGACGGCAGATCCGAAAACATATAGTCCTCGGGGACGGTGCCCTCTCCGTCTTTCAAAAAATTACAGGAGACCGGCAGGTACCTTCTGAGTCCCTGAAGTCTCGCTTTGGCTATGAACGGATTCTGTATCGTACACACTCCGCCGACGCAGCCTCCCGCGCAGGCGTTAAGCTCAATAAACTCCAGGCTCGGCATCGTTCCGTTTTCTATCTGATCAAGAACATGGATACAGTTATCGATCCCGTCCGCCGCGAGGTAGTTGTCGTTGAAGACCGCCGTCGATTCGCCGCCCGTCACTGCCCAGCCTATGCCTATCATACCGGAATGGGAAAGGGTGTCTGCGGGAGCATCATGACGCATTGCCGCGATCAGGCGAAAATAAATATCGCTTATCGGGATAACGCAGTCCACCGCGCTTTTATAATCGGCGAAGCCGTTATTGACATAGCTCACCTTTGCAGGGCATGGAGAGATAAAAAATATGCCTATATCTCCGTCATCAAGCTCCGGGTGTTTTTCCTTTGCCGCCCTTCTCGCCGTATGTGCGGCTATTTCCATCGGCGGAAGCATATGCATTATATGCTCACCGAGCGACGGGAACCGCAGACCTATCAGCCTCACTATCACCGGGCAAGCCGAGCTGATAACGGGCTTTTTTACCCGTTTATCCTTCAGGTACAGTCTTGTGTATGCCGAAACGAGTTCAGCCGCCGCCGAGACTTCGAAAACCTCATCAAATCCGACTCTGAGCAATCCGTCCAGCACATAATCGACATCATCGAGATTGTCGAACTGACCGTAAAGAGTGGGAGCGGGCAGCGCGATCTTCCATTTGAAATCGTTCAGTCTGTCAAGGTCTGTATGTACCGTTTTTGCCGCCTTTGAATGGCAGACCCTTATGCACTCTCCGCAGTCTATGCATCTGTCTTCGTTGATTATCGCCCTGCCGTTCCTTATTCTTATCGCTTCGGTGGGGCAATGGCGAAGACAGGTCGTGCAGCCCGTGCACTTAGTTATATCGTGATATACCGAATGCTTGTAAGTATTCATCTGTACACCTGCCGAAACGGATTTTCCGGGTTTATGTCAGCACCAAGATCATCGGGCAGAGGTCATCCGATAAAGCAGTCAATGCGGTCAAATCGGACAAGTGCAGCCCTTCTTGGACCCGGATACTCATATCATCGTATCAAAACGGTCATAACGATATCGGTCCCTACGCCGACTTCGGATCTTATCTCCATTGTATCGGTATAGCGCTTCATATTGGGCAATCCCATACCTGCGCCGAAACCGAGAGAACGCACGGTATCGGAGGCGGTGGAATAGCCCTCCTGCATAGCCTTTTCAATGTCCTTTATGCCGGGACCCGTATCCGTAAGGCGGATCGTGACCGCATCTTCATCTACCGTGACCTCGGCGACACCGCCTCCGGCGTGTATCACCATATTTATTTCGCCTTCGTACATTGCTATCGAGACACGGCGGATTATTTCGGGAGACAGTCCTATCTGTCTGAGGTTTTTCTTGACGAGCACCGATGCCTGACCCGCCGAAGTAAAGTCAGACCCGTCGACATCAAAGCGAAAGGTTACCGACTCAGACATCCTTCACCTTGTTCCCCACAAGGCCGTTGCTGTAAAGAATACCGCACGCCTCGTACATTCTTTTTGAGGTCGCAAGCAGCACGATCCCGCTTTCTTCGGCAAGTCTGATCATTTCGGGAGTGGGACGCTTCGACCGCACGAAAACAACGCACAACATATCCATCATTTCCGCGGTGCGGATCACCTGAGGATTGAGCAGCCCCGTAAGCAGCACCGCCTGATCCTTAACATAGGCGAGCACATCGCTCATCATATCGCTTCCGCAGGCGGAATAGACATTTTTGTCAAGCTTGTCGCCGTTGCATATAACCTCTGCGTTCAGGATATTCCTAATAGTTTCGATCTTCATACGGCTTATTCCTTTATAAATTAGTCGGTCATACCGAAAATATCAGTTGTACTTTGCAAGGATATCGTCTATGTCGTCAACGGTAAGACGGCCGTAGACCTCATCATTGACAGTGAGGACCGGCGCAAGACCGCAGGCGCCTATGCAGCGGCAGGCGGTAAGGGAAAACCTTCCGTCGTCGGTACACTCATCTGCACCGATACCGAGCTTTTCCGAAAGCTTATCAAAGAGGTTGCCCGAGCCCTTGACATAGCAAGCAGTGCCGAGGCAGACCGAGATATTGTATCTGCCCTTGGGCGCCAGTGAGAACTGTGCGTAAAAGGTTGAGACGCCGTATACCTTTTCGGCGGATACTCCCATTCCCTCGGCTATCATGGTCTGAACCTCAAGCGGAAGATATCCGTAGATATCCTGAGCCGCCTGCATGACCGCAATAAGCTTACTGGGATCGGACTTGTTTTCTTCAATGACGGCTCTGAGCTGCTTTTCCTGCTCGGGAGTGCCTCTGAAGGTCCGGGTACCGATCTTTTTCTTCATAAAGTCTTTTCCTCCTAAAATGTGCAATAGTGCCGCTGCTTTTAAATATGAAAAGAGGGGAAATTTTCACCCTCCGACATCCGAAAGCACCGCCGAAATATCCCGTCGGCAGCCGTGCTTTATGCACAGACGGCGCACCATGATAGAATTATAACACTGTATTGTAAAAAAGTCCATACACTTTTTAATGTATTTTTTACCTTTGGCTTTGTTTTTCGACGGTATTCGACACATGTTTGCTCTGATGACAAACCGATGCAGGGTGATCTCGGGACGATCCCGAGTGCAGGTATTCGAGATTCGTCGGGGTGCCGCAGGCCGCGGGATATTGCCGTCTTTCGGAACCGGCGTTGACAAGTATTTTTTAAACGGGCGGTTATTGCAGAACCGTCTCGGATATGTTATTATATGTGTATATTATCCGGCGTATGGCATGTGCCGACCTTTTTGTCCGTTTCATTTGCGTGGTCCCCTGTTTGTCAGCCTCATTTGCGGACGCCCGCACGTCGGGTACGGTCCGTCGATCGATCCCGCCCGATCTGTCCCCCCCTTGCGGGCACGCAAACCGCTGCGCTCGGCACAACACCGTCGAAAAAAGGAGTAATACCGAATATGAATGTAAGGCTCGCGATAGTTATTCCCTGCTACAATGAACAGGAAGTTCTGCCCGTGACTTTTGACAGGATCGATTCACTGTTAAATGAGCTTATAGTTTCGGGGCGGATCTCATCCGACAGTTTTGCTCTTTATGTCGACGACGGCAGCAAGGACCGCACATGGGAGCTTATCTCGGAGCGTAACTCCGAAGACAATTATGTAAAAGGACTTAAGCTTGCCGCAAATTCAGGGCATCAGAATGCCCTTTTGGCGGGTCTTGAGGCGGTATCGGACATTTCGGATGTCACGGTTACCATCGACGCCGACCTGCAGGACGACGAGACGGTTATCGTTGATATGATAGATGCGTTTCACGCAGGTTCCGATGTCGTCTACGGTGTCCGTTCATCAAGAAAGACCGACTCTTTCTTCAAGCGCACGACCGCCCAGATGTTTTATCGGCTTATGAAATTCATGGGTGCGAAGACTGTCTACAATCACGCCGATTTCAGGCTTATGAGCAAGAGAGCGGTAAAGCAGCTGCTGCTTTATGGCGAGAGAAATATGTTTTTAAGGGGTATTGTGCCTCTGATAGGATATAAGAGTTCAAAGGTCGAATACTCCCGAAAAAAGCGTGAGGCGGGCGAGTCAAAGTATCCTTTCAAAAAAATGATGGCGTTTGCCTTTGACGGTATAACCTCGTTCAGCGTGAAACCGATAAACATGGTGCTCGGCTTCGGCATTTTCATTGTCGTTTTGAGCATTGCCGCCTCGATCTACTGTCTTGTGGCGCACTTTACCGGTCACACCGTTCCGGGTTGGACATCCATTATGTTGTCGATCTGGTTCCTCGGAGGAGTGCAGCTTGTTTCGGCGGGGCTTATCGGTCAGTACATCGGTAAGATCTATATCGAATCCAAGCATCGCCCGAGGTACAATGTCGAAACGCTTCTGACAGGCGACTCGGCATCGGATCGGGAAAGCGATCGCAACGATCTTCCCCGCGTGTAAAAGCGGCGGGAATTCCGAACGGCGAAAAAACAAATCGATAAATCGAATCGAAACACGGCAGGGTGTTGTTTTTAAAACATCGTAAAACAAAGCGCCGTAAACCGCGCGTCAATACGGCAGTATCGACTTTACCTCGGCGCTCTTATGCTCCGAAAAGACAAATGAAAAAGGAGGGTAAAGCATTGGCAAATGACACAAAGGAAAGAATTGCTCTTTGGGATATCGTCAAGGCACTGGGAATAATATCAATAGTGCTCGGTCACTGCTGCCCTTCCGCCGAAGTCGTGATCTTTGTTTACAGTTACCACCTTATTGTCTTCTTTTTTGCAATGGGTGTACTTTATAATGAAGAAAAATACGGAGATCACCCTTTCGGGTATGCAATAAGCAGGCTGAAAAGGCTTTGGCCGCCCTACTTTTTCTACTACCTCTTTTTCATTCTGATCCACAACCTCGTATCGAACGACAAATACACCCTGCGCGACACCGCGATACAGATTCTAAAGGCTGCGGTATTCGATGCCAAAGAAACGCTCGGGGGAGCGATGTGGTTCATTCCTTTTATGCTTATCGTTTTGTTCGCATTTGCCGGCATTGTGTTTGTATCGAGACTGGTATTCAAAAAAGACGAAAAGCGAAACGCATACATTGCGGTGATAGTTGCCAGCTCCGCGGTAGGTGCGGCAGGTCTCTTCCTTAATTATAAAGGTATCCCACTGCCGTTTCATCTTCAGGCGTGTATGCTTGTTATGCCCGGCGTGACGGCGGGATATGCGTTTTCGCACTTTAAGCTGAGACCCGAAAAGGTCTTTCGGATATGGGCGGCGATCCCTGCCGCCGCAGTGGTCATAATATCCTCAAACATACAAGATCATCGCGTTGAGCTTGCCTTAGACCAGACGGGCGGAGCGGAGCGCTTTTATCTGGTTTCGTTTTGCGGTATTTACCTTATCTGCACAATAGCGCTTTATCTGTCAAAGTTCCGCGTGACCTCCCGTGTATTTTCGTTCATAGGAAAATACACATTCGATATTATGTCGCTTCATCTCTTCATAAATTATCTCGTGACGAAAGTGTTCTCATTTTTGCCGGAGGGGTTTGCACCCTTTGCGTGGGTCGTTTCGCTGGCGGTCAGTATGATCCTCCCGCCGCTGATAAGGATCGCCGCCGCGCGCGTGTATTCTCTTTTACGAAAGCTCTGCGGCATATCCCGAAAAAGTGCGGTCGGGTGAGCGGCATATAAGCAGCTTTTACCGTATAAACAAGCTAACTGGAGTAATAAGAACCCTGCCGCTTATCCGGCTTAAGTCAGCAACCAGGCCGCAGGCAGCGCCGCGCGCCCTTCGAAGAAGGGCGCAAAACGGGCAGCAAAGCGTGATAAAGGAATGTGCCTTATCAGAAAAGATAAAAACTTTTCGAAAGACGAAAATGTACCGATGCCCGTTTGCCGCGCCTTCGGCGTGGACGGCGCTGCC
>CAKRVQ010000041.1 GCA_934408795.1 uncultured Eubacteriales bacterium | reverse complement strand
CTCGTCGTGTGGACGGACCCGTCCGGTGCGACGCGCGGCCGCCCCCGACAATGGCGTCGGGGGCGGCACCGCGTCCGGCCAGACTGACCCGCCGTGCGGCGGGTCAGCACTCCTGTTGTTTTGACAACAACCTTGTTTTTAGTATCGCTTCTCATCCGAGAAAGCAAAGCGTCCGAGCGCGGCTTGTATCGACAAGCTGCGCTCGGGCGAACAACGGGCAGCGCCGCGCGCCCTCCTTTAGGAGGGCGCAAAGCGGGCACAGTTCGGCGGCGGGTACTGTCCAACTCCTGTTCCCCAATATTTGCGTGTGCCGCGTTGATTCAGGCAGCACCACGAGGGGGGATCCGCCGCCCGTGCCCGCTTGATGCGCGCCTTCGGCGCGCATCGCGGCGCTGCCCGTATTTGCCCGCTCTCATCTCCGCCCCCCTTTGCCGACAGTAATAATATAAGCTCGCCTTATAAAAAATGCGCACCTCATAAAGAGGTACGCATTCATTACCCGCCATATAAAAGTAAGTTTTTATTGTCCGCGGTCCGTATCGTTCTATGAAAGCGAAGGCAGACCCGCCGCCGCCACACTCTGACCGATCCTCCGATCGTTCTCATCGGGAAGGACCATATTGACCTTGAAATCGGGATACTCACTCTTAAGCACCCTGCGGCACTCTTCAATGGCCCGCTCTCCTCCCTTTCCCGAGGTCACCCTTCCGAGGAGAAGAACATTTCTGTAATCATAGAAATTCGCATAGTAAACAAGGGTATGTGCAAGATAGCAGCCGATGGATTCGTATACCCCCATGACACGTTCATCATCAGCATCAACGAGCTGCTGAACTATCTTGAGCTTCTCGGCGGGCGTGTTTCCTGCCGAGAGGTCTATACCCGCCTTTTCGGAAAGCTTGATTATTCCGTCCTGCGACAGGTACTTAACACCGCAGCCTATGTCGCCCGACCATTCGTCCTCCATGGCGCCCGGATCGGCATCCACCGGACAAAATGCAAGCTCGTTGAGCCAGCCGGTCACATATCCGTCCGGATTCACATATCCGCCCGCTTCACTCGTTCCCATTGAGATGCCGAGTACCGCATTGTCCCCGAGCTCTATCGCACCGGCAAGAGCGGTAACATCCCCGTCGTTTGCAACAACATAGGGAATATCGCCCATCTCCGCGCAGACACGGTCGTAAATATGCTTTACCTTTTCCTCGAACACATCGCGCGGCACCTTGATAAACAGCGAAACAAGACGCGCTTTGTTGTCAACAAAAATGCCTGCCGAACTTATGCCTATACAATCGACTCTCGGCAGCTTCGATGCCGCCGTCTTGAAGGCTTTGAGTATTTCTTCGTAATGATACTGCGGATCGGCGTTGAGCTTCGGATGCCATACAACCTCTTCACTGTATACGACCTCGCCGTCTTTGACTGCGCACACCTTGCGGTCGCTCCCGCCCGCGTCAAAGCCTATGCGGCAACCGTCTGTATGACCGCCGAGAGCGCTGAAATGCTCCGCAGAGTCGCCCTTTTCCGAGCAGCTCTTATGAACGACTTCAAAAGGTCTCTCGTAAATGTTGCCCATTGTAACGAAGTCGAACTTTCTTGCTCCGGTCTCACTGTAGACCGACTTTATGTAATCGCAGATCTTCTCGTTTCCGTATATGATTATCCTGAAGCCGCCCTTTGCCCAAAGGAGGAATTTGGTAAGGCGCTCTATATAATACCTGTCGGCTTCAAGCATATCGTCCGTTCCGTGTATAAAGGTATCATATATGCTTATAAGACCGCCGTTGCGCTCGATTCCGACCGCGATAGGCTCCTTTGCATCTTTCAAAAACGCCTTGACAAACGCTCCCATGGGTTTGAAATCGGGATCGTATTTGGGTAAATTTTTAACATTGAATTCTACATTGTAAAGCTTCATTTACTTAAATACCTTTCCGCCTATTATTACTGTTTCGATGTTCATATCATCGTCGATTATAAGCAGATCGGCGTCGCACCCGACCGCTACTCTGCCCTTGCTTTTTGCGCCGATAAGGTTTGCCGGAGTTTCGGTCGCCATTTTGACCGCTTCGTCAAAGTCAATGCCGAATTCAACCGCTTTGCATACACACTGCCAAAGGGTGGCGGTGCTCCCCGCTATGGTGCCGTCCGCAAGACGCGCAGCGCCGTCTTTAAGGAAGACCTCCAGTCCGCCGCACTCGTATTTGCCGTCGTTCAGTCCCGCAGGACGGATAGAATCGCTGATGATCACCATTCTGTCGCTGCCGAACATTTTATATGTTGCGAGAACTATCGGCTTTGCAATATGGAATCCGTCACATATAAGCTGCGCATAGATCCCCTTTTCCACAGCGGCGCCGATGGGACCGGGTCTTCTGTGGTGCAGCGGCGGCATGGCATTGAAGGTATGAGTAAGACAGTTTGCACCGTGGTCTATCGCCTCAACGGCGGTCTCGTAATCGCAATCGGTGTGACCTATTGCAACAACGATGCCGCAATTTTCAATAAATTCCATACTGCCCTCAAGCTCGGGAGCAAGCGTGATCATCTTTACATTTTTGAACTGCTTTAACTCGTCAAGGTCGGGATTTCTTATAAACGCCTCATTCTGCGCACCCTTGTACTTAGGGGAAATATAGGGTCCCTCAAGGTGAAATCCCAAAATATTCGTGCCCGGGAAATCGGTTTTTGCATTGCAGACGCGCATAATACTCTCATGATCCATGGTCATGGTGGTGGGCAGCCATGAGGTCGTGCCCTTTGAAGCGAGGTAGGCACACATCGGTGCAAAGTCGGCATCCATCGTATCAAGACCGATGCAGCCGTGCGAGTGGACATCTATCATACCGGGAATGATCCTTTTGCCCGCGGCATCTATATCTCCGCGGACATCGGCATCACCTATATCGGTGATAACACCCTCGCTGTTTACGGTTATATTGACAAGTCTGCCTTTTACCAAAGCATTGGAAATTATCATATCGCACCTCGTTATTTATTGATCTTAGTATATTATACCATTATCTGCTCTGTTTTCATAGACCTTTTTATTCCGATTATTTATATTTTCGGACACGGTTGACTTGTACTGCCGTAATGTTGTATTATAAAGCTTGAACAACAGTGCAAAGGAGAAAGAGCCGTGGATTATGTGCATCTCGTGCCAAAAACCGATATCGAGGTCGACAGTATCGTTTCAATTCACTACTTTGAATATACAAAAGATTTTGCATTTTCGGGTGAAGTACACGATTTTTGGGAGTTCGTTTACGCCGATAAAGAAGAGCTCTATATAACCGCGGGAGGTACCGAGCTGCTCCTCAAGCCGAAGCAGCTTTATATCCATAAACCTAACGAATTCCATAACATTCGTTGTAACGGCGAAAAGGCAGCCAACAGTGTAATTGTGTCTTTTTCAAGCAAAAGCGACTCTCTGTTCGGAATAGCGGGCAGGGTGATAAACTGCGGGGCTCATGAGCGCAATATGATGGCAACGATCATTAAGGAGGCAAGAGCAGCCTTTTCCACTCCTCTCGGTGATCCTTATACAACCGAGCTTATAAGAAGCAGCGAGCCCGTATTCGGAAGCGAGCAGCTGATAAAAATAACGATCGAAAGCCTGATGATATATCTTGTCAGAGGTAAGCGCGACGAAGATGTTGCGTTAAATCCCGTAACGGTCGAAGCGTCGGACAGAAAGATCGGCGAGCTTATCACATACCTTGAAGAGAACGCCGATAAAGCGCTTTCGTTCGGGGATATCTGCGAGCACTTTTCAATGAGCGGTTCATACCTCAAAAAGTTTTTCAAATCGGGCGTCGGCTGCGGTGTAATGGAATACTACTCGCGCTGCCGTATAGACAGAGCAAAAAAGATGATACGGGAAGGAAATGTAAACTTCTGCGAAATATCCGAAAGTCTTGGGTTCAATTCACCTCAGTACTTCTCGCGGTGTTTCAAAAATCATACGGGTATGACACCTTCGGAATATGAGCATTCCGTGTTTTCAATGATAAAGCCGGAATAGCTGCCCCCTCGCAGATGACTCACAGGCAATGAGAGCGGCTGCCGCCGCGTTCAAAACAGAGAATGAGCAAAGCAAAGCGCCCCTCCTCGGATGAGGAGGGGCGCTTTTTCGTTTGTTTTTTGTAAAACACGCGGAAATCAAACCGAGTGCTTTATCACGTACGCAGAGGTCGGAACCAAGGCGACCCTTGGCGGCAGTGCCGATGATCGGCACTGCCGCAGGGGATTATTCACCGTCGGTTTTGTCTCTGTCGTCCCACTCGTTATCGCCGGAAGAGATCGCAGCGATAGCAGTGGTAATCTTGAGGACACTGATGTCTACCTCGGGAGCAATATACTTCTTCATTAGTTCCCGCCTCACTTTCCGGCCGCAGCTTTAGCAGCAGCAAATGTGCCGGTGAACGCGTCGGTGTAGACGATAGTTCCGTCACTGAATTCAATGTATCCGCGGAGGGTATACTCGGTATCGTCGGTGTTAGGAGTGATTGCAACGGCGATCTCTACATAGTTCTCGGTGTAAGAATAGATGTAGTTATTGATACCCGATGCACTGTAGCTCTTGTTTGCCATTGTCAGCTCTGCGCCGTTAAGATCTTCGCTTCTCTTTGCGAGTACGCCGTAATCTTTAATGGTGCGGGTTCCGACTGCAATACCGTTTTCGGTCTGAACATTCTGATCGCTGAGACCGTTTACATAGAAACGGGTGAGGAAACGAACCGCAGCGGGTTTGTTTTCGGTCATCTCGCGATACTGAGTACCGAGGACGGCACCTGTCATAGCATCGTTACCGGTTACGAATTCAGCTGCGATAGCTGCATCTGCGGATTCGATGTCATAGGTGAGTCCGGTGGTATCGGTTGTAACTGCGTTGATAACATTCTTATCGCCGAGCTTGAGCGAACCTGCCTTGAGAGCAAAGCCGTTAGCGGGAGCGACGGTGATGTTAACGAACTCGCCGTTATAACCGGAAGCAAATGCCTTGTTACCGTTTTCATCGGTGTAAGGAGTTACGGTCTTGTAAGCATCATCGGTAGAGAACGAGGTGATGACGGTTACGGTAGCTTTGTCATTGAGTTTGACCATTGTCTCCTCATTCCAGCTCAATCCGAAGTCGCCGTCAAGGAGGGCGCCTGCGCCGAGTACGGGAGTGAATCCGTCAAGCTGCGAAAGATCGTAATCGGCAATAGCGCTTACACCGTTGAGTTTGATGCTGAGCTTGCCGTTAGCAATAGTCGCTTCAAATGAATATACCGAACTCAATGTCGGTTCTGTAGTCCAGGATCCGAAAGAGTATCCGTAGGGCTGGTCACCTACATTCGACTTTATATCGGTCTGAACGGCAACAACACTGTGCTCTTCGGTTGCAAGAGCTGCATGCAGCCAGTTGCGATGAACAAAATACTCAAGGTAACCGATCTTACCGTCTGATCTGTTGTACTGACCGACAATGAATCTCGGAACAAATACGGTGTTGCTATGTGTGCCGCCGTCACCGTCATGTGCAAAGCTATCTATAGCGACAGTTGCCTTGAGGGTGAGGTTAGAGGTGGATGAGAAATCAACATTGGAAGCTATTGCCGAAAAGCTCTTGTTTGCAGTGAGCTTACCGAAATTGTCAACCTCATACCTTGTAGCGGGGGTAGTATAGAGAGCGTTTCCGCCTTCTACGACCTTGTAGGTAAGGTTCTTCTTAGCGGTTGAAAGAGCGTCGCCCCAGATCTTGAGGTTTTCGAATTTCGCACTGCTTACTCTTCTCACATATATACCGAGAACCGGCTCTACATATGATTCGGAAGAAATATCTCTTGTAACTTTGAGCTCACCGTTAATGTATATCTTTATGTCACTTACGGTAGTCACAACTCTTAGCTTAAATGTTGTTCCGGTAGCAACCGTGCTTGAGCTATTATTGTTGAGCCCATTGTACACACCGGTGCAGAACCAGGGGTTACCGTTTTGCACAGGTTGACCGGTTCCGGAGCTCCAATTTCCGTTCCAAGCAACGCCGGCGGCGACAATCTGCTTATTGCCTTCGGAATTCTTGGTTATGATCGGAACAAACATGGCGCGGACTTCGGTAGTGGTGGTCTCACCGACAGTAACATCAGCTTCCATAGTGTAGCTCTTATCGCCGGAAAGGTCGATATCTACACCGGTAAACTGGACATTGCCGGTTCCGGTGAGATTATATGTTGTATCGCTGATGAGAGAACCCTTATCAAAGTTCTGACCATTGTTGTAGTATGCGTCGAGAGCATCCTGATAATATGTTCTGTCGGTGGTATCTTTCCAGTACTGAACATACTCAATTATTGTATCCTGAGGAGGAGTTTCATTTGTAAAGGCTCCGAACCTATACTGATCGTTGGGAACGGTATACGATCCTACTTTGTAGAGACCCAGAGTGGTCTGTCCGTACTTAATGTAGTTTGCCCATACTTCCAAAGCACCGGTATCAACAACATATTTTGTGTATATGATTACCGGACCGACATTGGAATTCTTTGAAGCATTACCGAGGGGAGCATCGCCGGCAACAAACGAGTAAGCGTTCGTGGTTGCATTGACCTGCTGCCATCCCGGCTTTGCTGCAAAATACCCAAGTGTGCTGCCGTTAGCCCAAACAAGACCGTAGTCTGCTGCATTGGAGCCCGAACCGCCGTACTGAGTGAGAGCAAACGAAGTATAGATAGTATCTCCCTCGTTGAGAGTGATACCGTTGAAGTAATACTGCGCAGCGGTGCCCGAAGGAATGGTAAGCTTGCCGGTGGACTTCCATGCGGCATTCAGAGTTTCATCCGAAAGAGTAAGCTGAGAAGTAAGGTCGGTCTTGCTGCCTCTTGTAGGAACAAACTCAGTGCCGTATGACTTGAAGAAAGAACCGAAAGCCTTTGCCTCGGTGACATCAACCGTGTTGGCAACACCGTCGGTCGTACCTACGCCTGACAGGTCCACAGAACCGAAGTCGTTGGTAACCGTGAAATCGGAAATGGTCGACATATCCAAGGTCTTAAGGAAAGTGTCGTTTGCCCAAACAGAGACCTCATTTGCCGCCTTATCGTACTTAACGGTTATTCTCAAAGAAGTGCAATCATTCTGTGTTTCGGCGGTGCTGCCGAATCCAGCTGCTGCTTCGCCCCAGCTGTCCATAAGGTAGATATTGCTCTGGTTCCTACGGAAATTGACGAAAATCGGTCTCGTTCCGCCGTTCTTTGTATAGGTGCCCAACTTGACGCCAACACGACCCCATGTAGGTGTGCGGGTCTCACCTGTGGTGGTATAAAGAACATCTCCGTGGAAAGTGAATTTGTAGGATACAACACCGACACCTTCGGTGAGGGTGGTATCAGCTGCAAATCCGCTCGGAACATAGGCGCCGGCTCCCACGCCCGACAATTCATTGCCTGTTGTTGTGCCGTTTATGAGGCCTGCATAGCGCTCAATATCGGTCGCAGCAAATGAAATCGAATCGGTGTAATCGGTTCCGCCGATTGTTTCGGGGGTCGGCAAAGCGTTGTCAGCGCTCGCGGTGAGCAATGACAAAGGCAGGGCTACGGCAAACACTGCGATTATCAAGGCTGCTGCGAGAAGCTTTTTTGCCATTGATTTTGCTTTCAAGACAATTCCTCCTAAAATAAAATTGCAGATAATATGGGTACAATAACCTATATTGCACAATAATTATAAAGCAATCGCAGGTTTTAGACAATAGTCAAAGTGAACAAACACTCCTGTAAAATTTGTCACTTTTGTGGAACATACTGCAATCAGCCGCTCTGATGCGAAATTTTGTTGTTGAATATTGCAAAAAGTGTTATTCACCGAATTTAGGCAATGTGCTTACAGACGGGCTTCGGAGGGCAAAAAATTTCGGGTAGGGGCGGTTGGATATGCACGGCGAAGGACGGAGGGTGGGGTGTCAGGAGCCGCCCGTCGGCGCGCGCATCCGTGCGCGGCGGTGGGCGGCGGGAGCGGGCGCGCAGGGTGCGCCCGCGAGTAGCAATAGCAGCAAGGTAAACGCACAAGGCGCGTCGGTGGTGCGGCAGCAGTGAGC
>CAKRVQ010000040.1 GCA_934408795.1 uncultured Eubacteriales bacterium | reverse complement strand
GGGCAGGTATGCGCATTACCGTGGGTGATGAGGATCTGACGGTAACGCATATCGGCCGCATTTGGGCTGAGGGCAGCAACGCAACTCATAACTTCTTTATCGCGGGACTTGACGGAGCGATAATTAAGGACGGCATTCAAAGCGTTGCCGCCGCCGACACCCCCGTGGATGAATTCCTGTATGCGGAGATTCCCGGCAAGGTGACACTCAAGGCAAACACATCCTACTATATTATGTCCGATTATTGGGGCACGACCGATAAATTCTATTCGGGATCTGCCGCGGTGACGACCGACGCCGCAAGCATTGACGGTATAGTCATACTCGGCACGGGCTACGACTTCTTTGCCGCCGACGGCGTCAGCTGGGGACCGCTTGACATCAAATATGAAGCCGAAGAATCGACTCCCGGCGGCGAAACGGGCGGAGAAACAGGCGGTGAGACCGGCGGTTCGGGCGAAGGCGAAAATACAGACGAAAGAAAAGAAACGATAGTTGACTTTACAAAGTCGGTCACGGTCGGCGGAGCGGGAAATGTCCCCGACTCAAATGTAAAGATGCCCGCAGGCTGGGCGGGTATGCGCATCACCGTGGGAAACAAGGACATTAAGGTGACCTCGCTCGGCAGATGGTATACACCGAGCAGCGCCGCAAAGCACAACTTCCTTATTGCCGCAACCGACGGCGAACTGATACTGGATATCGGTAAAGCGGTTGCCGATGCCGCGCAGGGAACAGAAGAAGGCTTCGTATACGGCGATATCGAGGGTGGAGTGATCCTCAAAGCAAATACATCTTATTACATTATTTCCGATTATTGGGGAGAGGACGATAAGTTTTATTCCGCCTCCGCACAGGTGACGACAAAGGCTGCGACGCTGGACGGAATCGTTATCCTGAATGCCTCAAACGAGTATGAGTATTACGAGGCGGCAGGCACAGGCTGGGGTCCGCTCACATTCAAATATGTGTCCGATACGCCCGAGACGGGCGACACCGTGAATCTCACATTTTACGCAGCTGCGGCGTCAGTGTCCGCACTGCTCTTCGCATTGCTTGCCGTTGCGGCAAAAAAGAGATTCTCTGTTGACTCATAACTGAACCGAGGAACGAATATGAAACATTTTATAAGAATTATGACCCTTGTGCTCGCGGCGGTATTTGTATTTTCTTCGACTGCCCTTTCGGCGTCGGCTGCAAAGCCCGGCAAGAGCGGTATAGAAAGCATAGAACTGAAAGGCGAAAAAAATGTCACGGGCGATCCCTCTCCCGTTGAAGTCGGATGGGCGGGAGCCGCGATAAAGGTCGGCGATAAGGATATCACGGTCACCGGTGTCGGAAGAATGTTCTTCACAGGGGCAAATATCAGCCATGCATTTTTGATAACCGATTCCGAAGGCGCGCTTATGCTTTCGGGCGTGACCGTTCAGGGTTACGAGGATTCGACCGACGGAACCTTTGAATATGCCTATCTGGAAAAATCGGAGTATGTTACCCTGAAGGCAGGGGAGACTTATTACCTCTGCTCTGACTTTTACGGACCCACCGATAAATTCTATGAGGCCTCCGAAGTGAAAACCACAGGTGCATTCAACTTTGTCGGCAAGGTGAGCCTTAATGCCGACGGCTCCTGGGCTTATACCGAGGCGGCGGGAATAGATTATTTCCCCGTTGATATCCTTTATATGATCGACGGCGAGGAGACGACCCCGAGTGATGGAAATTCCTCAGAGCAGGAAAAACCCGATAACACCGATCCGTCGGGCAACACAAGCATACCCGAAAAGACCGATCGCAGTTTTCCGATTGTCCCGGTCGCCGTCGGAGCCGGCGTCCTTGTGATCGCGGCAGCGATCATAGTTATCGTCGCTGTCAGGAAAAAGAGATCAAACAAACATTGATCCCGACGGTATACATTTTTCCATACGCCCTGTCCATATTTCTGCAATAAAAAATGCGACTGTCTTGCGACAGTCGCATTTTGCTTATTGTAAATGTTCCGTTGACGGAAATTTCGATAGCGGGATAAGATGACCTGCCGTGGGGCGCAAGGATCTATATGATCCCGTAAAGCTCTCCGGCGTTTTCTTTTGATGCGGTTAGCACCGATTCGGTATCGATGCCGCGCAAGGCGGCGATCTTTTCCGCAACGCGGATGATCATACCCGAATGGTTTGTTTCGCCGCGATAGGGAACGGGAGCCAAATACGGCGCGTCGGTCTCAAGAAGAATCCTGTCAAGCGGGATCGCTTTTGCGACCTCCGAAAGCTTCCTCGCGTTGTTGAATGTCACAACACCTCCGATCCCGATATACATACCGAGACCGATTATTTCCCTTGCCGATTCGACCGACCCCGAAAAGCAGTGTACAGTGCCTTTCGGACGGTATTTTTTAAGGATCTCCAATGTGTCCGAATGCGCTTCACGGTCATGTACCGTCACCGGAATGTCAAGAGACTTTGCGAGCTCAAGCTGTCGGCAAAAATAATCTTTCTGTTTTTCGGCAGTCTCGGGCGTGTAGTGATAATCAAGTCCTATCTCACCCAGCGCAACGCACTTATCATCACGCAAAAGCTTTTCCAGCCGCTCGGTATCAATCGGACCGTTGTCCTCAATGTTGAGAGGGTGAACACCGAACGCCGAATAGCAGATACGATGCCGTCTGCTCATTTTAAGACAGTCTTCCGCACTCTTATAACAGTCGGTCGAATTGTTGATAACGGCAGTGACACCGAAGGCTTCAAGCTCGTCCAAAAGCTCGTCGCGGCAACCGTCAAAGCGTGCGTCGTCGTAATGAGCGTGAGTGTCGACAATGCCGACGGAGTAAGGGTTTTCAAAGGAAATTGCCATCTTCCGTTATCTCACCTTGCTGCCGACGGGTATTCCGTCCGCGAAAATCACCCTTGCCTCGTCCCCGCCGACATCAGCCGCAAGGATCATACCGTTGGATTCGATCCCGCAGAGGGTCGCGGGCTTGAGATTTGATACAATAATGACCGTGTGCCCGATAAGATCCTCGGGAGCATACCATTTCGCAATTCCCGAAGCGACAATGCGCTCGGCGCCCGTTCCGTCGTCAAGGGTTATCTTCAAAAGCTTTTTGGATTTTTGAACCTTCTCGCAGGTCAACACCTTTGCGGTGCGAAGATCTACCCTGCAAAAATCGTCTATCGGTATCTTGTCGAGAGTGACCGCGTTTTCGGCGGCAGCGGTCTCACTTACCTTTCGGTTCTCTTCCTTTGCCTCCGCCATCTTTTTCTCAGCCTCCGCAGTCAGCTCAGCGAGCACCTTTTCCGCGTCAAGACGGGCAAAAAGCGGAACGGCTTCGCCGACCGTGTATTCGCTTACCGTGCCGAACACCGTCGACTTCTCGTCGGTGCCGAGCTCGGCAAGTATCTTGTCGGAGCTTTCGGGCATTATCGGCGAAAGGAGCACCGCCGTCACCCTTATCGCTTCAAGCAGATTGTAAAGCACGGTCGACAGATATCCCTTCCTGCTCTCGTCTTTTGCGAGCAGCCAGGGCGTCGTTTCATCAATGTATTTGTTGCAGCGCTTGGCAAGCTCAATGACCGTGCCTGCCGCATCCGCATTGTAATACCGGTCCATTGCCTCGGTGTACTTTTTGACCGTGCTTTCGACGGTGGATATGAGATCGCGGTCAAAATCGTTTTCGGGCTCACCTTTGTGTACCGTGCCGCCGAAATACTTGTTTGTCATGGCGACGCTGCGGTTCACAAGATTGCCGAGTATGTTCGCAAGATCGGTGTTGTAAACATTTATAAAACTCTCATGTGTTATGCCGCCGTCCTGCGCAAACGGCATCTGCGAAAGCAGATAATACCTGACCGCATCGGCGCCGAACCGCGCGGCAAGCTCGTCGGCATATATTACATTTCCCTTGGATTTGCTCATCTTGTCTTCGCCGAAAAGCACCCACGGATGTCCGAGCACCTGCTTCGGCAGCGGCTCACCGAGGGCCATCAGAATTATCGGCCAATATATCGTGTGAAAACGGACGATATCCTTACCGATGACATGCAGATCGGCAGGCCATAACTTTTTGTACTGCTCACTGCTGCCGTCGGGATCGTAGCCTATGCCGGTGATGTAGTTCGAAAGCGCATCAAGCCAAACATAGATGACATGCTTGTCGTCAAAGGTCACTGGAATGCCCCACTTGAATGAGGTTCTTGAAACGCAAAGATCGGTAAGACCGGGTTTGATGAAATTGTTGATCATCTCCGCTTTTCTTGAAGCGGGAGTGAAGAAATCGGGATTGCTTTCATAATACTCAAGCAAACGGTCGGCATACTTCCCGAGACGCAGAAAATAAGCCTCCTCCTTTGCATCGGTAACCTCGCGGCCGCAGTCGGGACATTTGCCGTCCACAAGCTGAGAGGGGGTGAAAAAGGACTCACAGGGAACACAGTACTTTCCTTCATATGAACCCTTGTATATATCTCCCTGATCATAGAGCTTTTTGAATATCTTCTGTACGACCTTTTCGTGCTGCTCATCCGTGGTGCGTATAAACTTGTCGTATGTCGTGTTCATACTCTTCCAGACACCTTTGATCTCGGATGAGACATTGTCGACAAATTCCTTGGGGGAAATGCCCGCGGCGTTTGCATACTCCTCGATCTTCTGACCATGCTCGTCCGAACCCGTCATAAAATACACATCATATCCCATCATCCTCTTGTAACGGGCTATCATGTCCGCAAGCACGATGTCATAGGTGTTGCCTATGTGGGGCTTCCGTGATGTGTAGGCTATGGCGGTGGTAATGTAAAACTTTTTCTTGTCAGGCATTTTGATCCTCCGTACGGCGTCGCCCCGCCTCATACCGTGAAGGGCGGGACAACTCAATTAATTTCCGACTTTCCGACAGATACCGAGATAATGCGCGGTATATCGGATATCCGCTTAATAATTTATACACCGACATTATACACCCGGGAAGGCGTAAATACAAGGTTTTGTTTCACCGTCGTCGATCACTTTATACCGACAGGAAAACCGTGATCGGCAAAGCGCTGCTTTTTACTGAAAAAGCAGCGCTTTGCCGACCGTGACCCTTGCTGTTTGCTTGACAAATAAGCGTAAATCGGGTAGTATAAGCATTGTGATGCCGAAAAAATCTCGGATGTTTTATGCATTACGAATGTCGGTGAGAAAGGAGCGGTGCGGAATGATATTGTCGGCAAACGGACTTAAAATGTCATTCGGAGATAATTCTTTGTTTCGGGATGTCTCTTTCGGCGTGGAACGGAACGATAAAATAGGCATAATCGGCTCAAACGGCTGCGGAAAAACCACTCTTTTCAATATACTGCTCGGAAAGCTTTCCTCCGAGGAGGGCGGTGTTGTCCGCTCAGCGGGACTTAACATCGGATATCTGCAGCAGCATGCCTGCCGCGACAGCAGCAGAACGGCGTACAGGGAAGCGGTCTCGGTCTTTGATGACCTGATAAACGAGGAAACGCGCCTTGAAAAACTGTCAAAGGAACTTGAAACTTCGCATTCCGAAACCGTCATTGCCGAATACTCCGCCCTTAACGAGCATTTTATCGGGAACGGCGGACTTACCTACAGATCACGGACGACTGCCGCCCTTAAAGGCCTCGGGTTTTCGGATGACGAAATAAATTTGCCCGTTTCAAGCCTGTCGGGAGGTCAGCGCTCAAAGCTTGAACTTTGCAGACTTCTTCTTTCGGCTCCCGACCTTATGCTGCTTGACGAGCCGACAAACCACCTTGATATTGAATCGGTCAAGTGGCTTGAAGACTACATATCGTCCTTCAAAGGCGCCGCGATGATCATTTCCCATGACCGGTATTTTCTTGACAGGGTCACAAACAGGACATTTTCTTTCGAGAACCGCAGGCTTTATATCGTAAACGGTAACTACTCAAAATTCAGAGAAGTAAGGGAACTGCAAAAGCAGACCGAACTTAAAGAATACGAAAACACGATGCGCGAGGTTCGCAGAATAGAAGGGATCATCGAGCAGCAGCGCAGATGGAATAAAGAAAAGAATATAAAGACCGCCGAAAGCAAGGAAAAACAGATAGAACGCCTTGTAAAAGACCTTAAAAAGCCCGAGAGTGAGGAGACGCCCATTGCGCCGACCTTCCCCGTTAAATGCGAGACGGGGAACGATTGTCTTTTCGCGGAGGGACTCTCCGCCGCCTTCGGTGACAGGGTGCTTTATAAGAATGTCTGCCTGGATATAAAAATAAGGGAGCGGGTGTTCCTTATAGGCTCAAACGGCTGCGGAAAGACGACCCTTATGAAGCAACTGCTGAGCAGTCCTAAGGTGAAATTCGGGGCGGGAGTGATAACGGGATACTTCGATCAGCACGGCGAAGGCGTCCGCTCGGACAGATCCGCTTTCGGTGAACTGCGCGACTCCTTCCCCGCGATAGGAGACACCGAGCTCCGCTCCGCACTTGCCGCTTACGGATTCAGAGGCGACGAGGTCTTTGAAAAAATAGGGGATATGAGCGGCGGAGAACGCGCCAAGGTCCTGCTTTGCAAACTCGGACTCAAAAAAGCAAACTTTCTCTTCCTTGATGAACCTACCAACCACCTTGACCTTCCGTCGAGAGAGGCGCTTGAAGCGGCACTGAAGGAATATCGCGGAACACTGTTTGTGATATCCCATGACCGATACTTCATAAATTCACTGGCGACAAGAATAGTGCGGTTGACCGAAAACGGGATAGAATCATTTTCGGGCAACTATGACGACTATATGAATGCGATCGCACCGCCTGCCGCGGACTGCGGCTCGGAGAGCGGAAATGCGGGCGGCGCAGCCGTCGGCACGGGTAACGGAAACTGCACCCGGAAAAACACGGGAGGGCAGGGCGGACCCCCGACCGATAGCGTCAGTTATGACCGTAAAACGGAGGAACGCAGACCCGAAGCACCCATCTCCAAAAACAAGGCTGAATACCTGAAGAGAAAAGCCGACGCCTCCAAAATGCGGACACTTCGCACCGAAATAGGGAAAACCGAAGCCGAGATATCCTATCTTGAGTCCCGCACCGCCGAACTGAACGGGATGCTGATGAACGAAGAAACGGCTTCCGACTATCTCAAAGTTGCCGAGCTGACCGAGGAACTGGAAACCGTAAACAACCGGCTCGAGGAACTGACCGAACACTGGGCGGAGCTCACGATTCGGCTTGAAGAAGCGGAGGGAAAACAATGAAGACACTTTATATGACCGACCTTGACGGTACCCTGCTGATGCCCGATGCGTCGGTTTCCGACCGCACGGCACAGATCATAAACGACCTGACCTCAAAAGGCACACTTATATCGGTGTCGACCGCAAGGAGCATAGCAGACTGCGATTACATATTTGCTGCCGTTCACCCGTCTGCTCCCGTCGCCCTGATGAACGGGACCCTGATCGTATCGCCGGACCTTAAAAGAGTGTTGCATTTTGAAGCCATAGACGAAGAGGTAAGAAACGAGACACTGAAAATACTGCTTGAATGCCAATGCCCTCCGAATGTGTATAGGTATTACGATAACAACACCGATGTCATCTTCACCGAGTTTGCTTCAAAGGAGCAGCGTGAGTTTTATGAAAAGCGTAAGGATTCATATCGCAAATTCGAGAGAGTAAAGAATTACGACCTGTCGGGAGATGTGATCTTTTTCAGCTCGGTGGCAGGATATGAAAAGGTGGCTCCCGCCGCCGAAAGACTGAAAAAAATAAAGGGACTCAATGTGTCGTTTTACAAGGATGTCTATTATAAAAACGGTTGGTTCCTTGAAGTGTCATCCGAACGCGCAAGTAAGGCAAATGCCTTGAAAATAATAAAAGAGCTTTCGGGCGCGGACAGATGCGTCGTATTCGGCGATAACTTCAATGACCTGCCGATGTTTGCCGTCGCCGACAGAGCGGTCGCCGTGAAAAATGCGCGTGACGAGGTAAAACTTGCCGCCGATGAAGTTATAGGCTCCAACTGCGAAAACGCCGTCGCCGAATACATTCTTAACACCGCTGCCCCGAACGACGGTAACGCCTGACTGTGCGACGAACACGGATGCGACGGTATCGACAATGTAACACCGTAACAAAAAGTCCGCCTCGACTCGCTTAAAGCG
>CAKRVQ010000039.1 GCA_934408795.1 uncultured Eubacteriales bacterium | reverse complement strand
GGCACAGACTGAGAAAAACGGATAATAATTTTTTCATTTTATTTTACCTCGTTACCGTATTTTACGAGCAATCTCTCGCGCTCGTCCCACAATTTCTGCGAAAGGTCGACATAGTAATTATGGGGTTTTTCAAAACGCTGGACTTCGTCCCACAATGTATCCACCTGATCGCGGCAGTACTTCTGAATCTCCTTAACGGAGGGAGAGTCGTATACTCTTTTGCCTTTGTCGAATACCTTTACCCTCAGCTTTTTGGCGGTGAAATCGGTTACCACCTTGCGCTTCCAGGTATGGACGGGATCGAATATTTCATAAGGCTTTGAGGAATCGATGACCTCGTCGTGCATTGTTATCACATCGGCTATCGCCTTGCCGGTCAGTCTGTCGTAAAGTCTCCAGCATTCCTTAAAGCAGGGAACGGTTATTTTGGCGATGTTCTCGCTGATCTTTATCTTCGGTTCGATAACACCGTCTTTTTCTATCGCGGCGACCTTGTACACTCCGCCGAATACCGCCTCGCTCGATGCGGTTATCAGTCTTTCGCCGACACCGAAGGAATCGACCTGCGCGCCCTGAATGATCATATCGCGGATAAGATATTCATCAAGCGAATTGGAAATGCAGATCTTGCAGTCGGGGTATCCGGCATCGTCAAGCATTTTGCGGACCTTTTTGGTAAGGTAGGTGATGTCTCCGCTGTCTATCCTGATGCCCTTGGGGCGGTATCCGCGCGGCTTCAGGACATCGTCAAACACTTTTATTGCGTTTGGGATACCAGATTTTAATACATTATAGGTATCAACGAGAAGTGTGCAGTTGTCGGGATAGCACTCGGCGTATGCCCTGAAAGCGTCATACTCACTGTCGAACAGTTGTACCCAGCTGTGTGCCATAGTTCCGAGAGCGGGAATGTCAAATGCCTGACCCGCTTTAACGCAGGCGGTTCCGACGCATCCGCCTATATACGCAGCCCTCGCGCCGTAGACCGCCGCGTCATAACTGTGCGCTCTTCTTGAACCGAACTCCATAACGGCGCGTCCCGCTGCCGCTCTGACTATTCTGTTTGCCTTTGTAGCTATGAGTGACTGATGATTTATGGTCACCAGAACCATCGTCTCAATCATCATCGCCTGAACGGCGGGTCCCTTTACAGTAATAATCGGCTCTCCCGGGAAGATCGGCGTCCCCTCCGGAACAGCCCACACATCGCAGGCGAAACGGAAACTCTTGATATATTCAAGGAATGCCTCATTAAACACTCCCCGCTCCTCCAAATACTTCATATCTTCTTCGGTGAAGTGAAGATTTTCAAGGTACTCAATAAGCTGCTTGAGTCCCGCCATAATGGCAAAACCGCCGTCATCCGGCACTCTTCTGAAAAACATATCAAAGTATGCGGTCACATCCTGCTTATTTTCGGCAAACAACCCGTTTGACATGGTTGCCTCATAGAAGTCAAAGAGCATTTGCATATTGTTTACCATTGTATTTCCTCCGTTTTTATCTCTCATAAGCCGACTTATACGATCAGGCTGCCTTATGTCGGCCTTTACTGCTTTTCCTTTAAGCTGATCTCGATTCCGAGGTCCTCAAGCTGCTTTTTATCTACATTTGCGGGTGCTCCGCTCATAAGCTCGCTTGAATTGGAGACCTTCGGGAAGGCTATAACATCCCTCAGCGAGTCGCAGCCGAGAAGCTGCATGACAAGTCTGTCAAGCCCGATTCCCATTCCGCCGTGGGGAGGCGCGCCGTATCTGTAGGCATCCACAAGGAAGCCGAATTTTTCCTTTATCTCCTCATCGGTAAGTCCGAGGGCGGTGAACATATGCTTCTGAAGGGCGGGATCGGTTATTCTGATCGAACCGCTGGAAAGCTCTATGCCGTTCAGAACCAGGTCATATGCTTTGGCGAATACCTTTTCGGGATCGGTATCAAGGTATTTTAAGCATTCATCCATAGGTGCGGTGAAAGGATGATGCATAGCCTGCCAGGTTCCGGTCTCTTCGTCGTATTCGAAGAAAGGGAATTCGGTTATCCAAAGCAGGTTATATTTATCCTTGGGTATAATGCCGAGCTTCTTTGCGGTCTCAAGGCGGAGAGCGCCGAGTACCGACAGGACGGTCTTTTTGCGGTCGGCGACAAAGAGGATAACATCTCCCTTTTCTGCGCCCACGGCGGTAAGAAGTTTATTCATTTCCTCTTCGGTAAGGAATTTGCCGAACGAACAGGTCGGGGTATCCTCATGATATCTTATATAGGCAAGACCCTTGGCGCCAATGCCCTTTGCGTGTTCGGTAAGCTTGTCTATCTCCTTGCGGGTAAGCACATCAGCCGATGCCTTGACATTTATCGCGCGCACCGACCCGCCGTTCTTCACGGTATCGCCGAAAACACCGAAGCCGCAGTTTTCAACAATATCCGAGACATCGATTATTTCATTGCCGAAGCGGGTATCGGGCTTGTCCGAACCGTAGCGCTCCATCGCCTCGGTATAGGTAAGGCGCGGCAGCGGGGTCTCGATATCAAGACCGAGTATCTCCTTAAAGAGGCGTTTCATAAAGCCTTCCGTAAGAGTAAAGATGTCATCCATATCCATAAATGACATTTCAAGGTCTATCTGAGTAAACTCGGGCTGGCGATCCGCGCGAAGATCCTCGTCACGGAAGCAGCGGGCGAGCTGGATATACCTGTCGAATCCCGCGAGCATAAGTATCTGTTTATACATCTGAGGGGACTGCGGAAGTGCAAAAAAGCTTCCCTTGCGGATCCTTGAGGGAACAAGATAGTCGCGCGCGCCCTCGGGGGTCGACTTGATCATCATCGGTGTCTCTATTTCGATAAACCCGTTTTCGTCATAGTAGTCGCGGGCGATCTTTGCAATCTTATGGCGAAGATATATATTTCTCTGGAGAGGTTCGCGTCGCAGATCAAGGTATCGGTACTTGAGTCTCAGTTCTTCGTTTGCGTCACTGTCCGCAAGAATTTCAAACGGAGGCGTTTCTGACGAGCCGAGCACCTTCAGTTCGGACACCTCAAGTTCTATATTTCCGGTGGGCAGCTCGGGATTCTTTGAGGAACGCTCGCGCACAACACCCTTTGCCATTAAAACATATTCCGATCTGACACCGTTCGCCTTTTCGAAAACGGCGCGGTCGGTCTTGTCGTCAAAGGCAAGCTGCAGCACACCCGTGCGATCGCGGAGGTCTATAAAGATAAGTCCTCCGAGGTCGCGGCGGCGCTGGACCCATCCCGCGACGACTACGGTGTCCCCGACCCTTTCATCCTTAACGGTACCGCAATAGTCGGTCCTTCTCATATTACCCATTCTGTCAAGTTCCATATATATCTCCTTTTTGTTCGGGGACAATGTCGCCGATGTTTCGAAAAGCATCTATCAGCCTTCCGGCATCATTTTTTGGCACTCCCCCGCGTTTTTTCGGTATTACGCCGCATTATGCCGCGTTATGCTGCGATCCCGCTGCGATCCTGCTGCGATCCTGCTGCATCATGCCGTATCATGCAGCATCCTGCCGCATAAAATTCGCGGCGGCACAGACAGGTGCAAACCGAGTACGGCATCGTTCGCTCAACCCTTGAATTTTGCTTCAAGCTCATCCGCCGCAGCCTCGGTCTTCTCAAGAGCCTTTGATATCTCGGCGTCGTAGACCGCCGCCACAAGTCCCTCCGGTATGTTCACGGTCCTTGTTTCTCCTGTTGTCATATCCTTTATGACGCAGCTTCCCGATCTTATCTCATCGTCGCCGATAACTACCGAATAAGCCGCGCCGCATTTATCGGCGTACTTCATCTGAGCCTTGAGTCCCCTGCCCGTAAGATCGGTGAGCGCACAGAAGCCCTCTCTTCTGAGGTCGGTGCAGAGCTTGGTCGCCTCAAGTGCCGCCGCCTCTCCTATAGGCGCTATATACACATCGCAGCCTTTTTCGGCTCTGAACTCCGCATTTTGCGCTTCAAGAACGAGAAGCAGTCTCTCTATTCCTATGGCAAATCCGAGCGACGGGGTATTCTGACCGCCCATTTGAGCTATCAGGCCGTCGTATCTTCCGCCTCCGCAGACTGTCGACTGTGCGCCTATGCTGCCGGAAACGAATTCGAACACGGTTCTTGTATAATAGTCCAATCCGCGGACGATCTTCGGGTTTATTTTGTAATTTACGCCGACTGCGTCAAGATGTTTTTTAACGCCTTCGAAGTGGGCGGCACAGTCCTCGCAAAGATAATCGAGCATTACGGGAGCCGCAGCAGCTATTTTCTTACATTCGGGATTCTTGCAGTCGAGGATCCTCATCGGGTTGCGCTCAAGTCGGTCAAGGCAGGTGCCGCAGAGGTTCTCCTTCCTGCTTTCGAAATACTCCTTAAGAGCCTGATGATATTTCTTTCGGCACTCGGGGCAGCCGATGGAATTGATCTCAAGGGAGAGCTCCTTCACGCCGACATTATTAAGAAGACTGTTTGCGAGCAGTATGACCTCCGCATCCGCCGACGGCGATGAAGCCCCTATGCATTCGACCCCGAACTGGTGGAATTCGCGATATCTGCCCGCCTGCGGTTTTTCATATCGGAAGCAGGGACCGGTATAGCAGACCTTAACGGGCAGCGGTCCGTTTATGAGACCGTGTTCGATACAGGCGCGGATTGTACCCGCGGTAAGCTCGGGGCGGAGGGTGATGCTCCGTCCTCCCTTATCTTCAAATGTGTACATTTCCTTTTGCACGACATCGGTGGTATCTCCGACGCTTTTTACAAACACCTCGGTGTATTCGATCGTCGGCACTCTGATCTCTTTGAAGCCGAAGAGAGCCGCAGTCTCTATCATTTTATCTTCAACGAAGCGCCACTTTCCGCTCTCGCTCGGGAGAATGTCCGCGGTGCCGCGCATAGCTTTGTTTATCTCTGCCATTTCTATTTTCCTTTCTCTTTCGCTGCCGTTTGCTGCACTTTGCCGTTTTCCGTTATCATCTTTGAAAGGCCCTGAGTCCCGGGTCTGCCCACGAGTGTTTTTATCAGCAAAAAACCGCCTCTTTCAGGGTGCATTTACCATAAAAAAGCAAAAGACCCCCATCCCACAACTGGGACGAGGAATCCTCGCGGTGCCACCCGTTTTGGACGGTACGGTGACCGTCCCTCTTTATATGCGGTTATCGCCCGCTTACGCTGCCGCTCGTTCGGTGTCTTCGCACGGTGCGATCCCGACCGCTCTCATCCCGCCGGTCTTTCTGTATGGTGCTTCCGTGTTACTCTTCCGAAGTCAGTGTGACAGTGCTCAGTGTGACATAAAGTCGGCATTACGGTAGTCCGACCTCTGTCGTCACGGTTATTGTTTTTTGTCAGTTTGGTTTAATTACAGCCGCCCGTCGGTTCCTAAACTTCCTAAGTTCCCTTGCCGTCATCCGAGGCTTTTAAGACCTTAACGGCTCTCAGCGGTTGTTTGCTATCGCTTTTAAGTCCGTTTTCGGTGCGGCGTGCAACATCGGGCAGCATTATCTGTTATTTACCCTGACGGACGATCTCACGCCAGTCAAGGTCGCCGCGCTCCAGTCCGTGGATAAGCATTTCGGCGGTGGCGATATTAGTCGCGACCGGTATATTATGCACATCACAGAGGCGGAGCATGACCGACTCATCGGGCTCGTTGGGCTTTCTTGAATGAGGGTCACGGAAGAGGAGAAGCATATCTATTTCATCGCAGCCTATACGGGATGCGATCTGCTGCGCGCCTCCCTGGCTTCCGCTCAGGAACTTGATTATGTTAAGACCGGTCGCATCGGCAACCAACTTGCCGGTCGTTCCGGTTGCAAGCAGTGTATGTCTGCTCAATATACCGCAGTAGGCGATGCAGAACTGTACCATAAGCTCTTTTTTTGCATCATGCGCTATAAGTGCAATGTTCATTTTCTTCCCTCTCCTTTTTTATGATCCGTTCAGATCTCTTTAACAGGCGGCAGAAGGACCCGTGCTCCGCAAAGTCTTGCCGCCGTTCTTGCAAACGCCATTGCCGCCCTGCCGTTCACTGCGGGCTTTCCCGCTGCGGCGGCGGCAGTTATTTCATTGTCAAACGGTATCACACCGATCAGACCGATCTCGGTTTTATCGACGATAGCGTCGATATTATCGTGCAGCTTTCCCACGCTCTTGCGGGAAAACTTATTCACGACCAGCCTGACCTCGGAAAACCCGAGTCTTTTTACCATTGCCCTCGCCTTTGCCGCACCGCTCACCGCTGCAGCGTCACTGTTTGTAACAACGAGAACAAGGGAATCCTTCGGCATTCCGACATAATATCTTTCATCCACTCCGGCGGGACAATCGACTATGACAAAGTCTCTGTCCCTCGCTGCGGACATAACCGCTTCGCCGAAGGAATCGGATCTGATGGTTCCGAAATTCATCGGAGCGGCTATTACGGACAGTCCCTCCACGCCGTCTACATCAACTGCGTTTTCGGCGGCATTTTCGGGATCAGCCTGTGCGTCGGACAGATCAAGCATAACCTTTTTATCTGCTCCGAGCATTGTATCGAGGCAGCGCAGACCTTCGTCGGCATCCACAAGCAGTACCCGCTTCGAAGCGTTACAGAGTGCCGCAGCCAGGCCTATGCTTACCGTTGTCTTCCCGACACCGCCTTTTCCGGAGGTCACTATAATGATTTTTCCCAAAGCGACTCTCCTTTCCTTTTAACGGGCGCAAAGCTCCGAAAGATATCAAGAACATAATACCACACATATAAGCTTTTGTCAAAGGGTTTAGGGCGGCAAAATGAGTAAAAAAGGCGTTTGCCGCCGGTGTCCGTTCCCCTCGGCAGAGTCGGTCGGAATGTATGCGGGAATGAATGTTGAAATGTATGCGGACGGAAAGATGTTATTTCAGGAGCTCATCGGGCTTCTGCTCTTCGGTCCCGTCGTTTGAATTAAAGAAATACTGGTCTATTACCTGCCTTGCAACGGGGCAGGTGGAGCCGCTGACGACACCCGATTCGGCCACGACCATAACCGCTATTTCAGCCTTTTCGTAAGGGGCAAACGAGCAGAAGAATGTATTGTCCTCGCCGCCTGTTTCGGCAGTTCCCGTTTTGCCCGCCACATTGAGCTTTGAGTTTTCGAAGTACCAGTGTGCGGTTCCTTCGGTGACGACCTGTCTCATTCCGTCGCGTATTACATCAAGGGTCGTCTTGCTCATTTTGACCTCGTTAAGCACCTCGGGTTCACCGGAAACGATGATCTCACCGGTATAGAAATCGCGCACCACCCTGAGGATGGATGCCGTATATCTTGTTCCTCCGTTGGCGATCGTTGCGCAGTACATCATCAGTTGTATGGGCGTAAAGGCGTTATTCTGCTGACCTATGGCGGCGGCGAGGGTCGCGCCCGCCGTCCATCTCTGACCGATGGATTCGGAATAAGCGGGTCCCGCAAGCACGCCGGTCTTTTCGGCAAGCTCGATCCCTGTCGGTTGTCCGAGTCCGAACGCAGCCGAATAATCGTTCATTTTTCCTATGCCGAGACGATAAGCCATTTCGAAGAAGAAGTAGTTACAGGACTGGCCTATTGCCGTCGCTATGTTGAGGTTTCCGTGAATATGCAGGCACTTGGGCTGATAATCCTTATACCTGTCATAGACCTGTACGCAATCGATGATCTCGGTGGGGGTCGTCACTTTTTCTTCAAGAGCCGCGACCGCCATTGCCATTTTCATTATCGAGCCCGGTGCATATGTTCCGTTAAGTGCGCGGTCGAACAGAGGCTTTCTCGGATCGTTGAGAAGGGTATCATAGCTGAACTTATATTCATCCATTGTATATGACGGATAGTTGGCGGAGGCAAGTATCCTGCCTGTGTTCACCTCGACCGCCATAACGCAGCCGCCCTTTATATCGGTCTTGAAAACGGCATCGCAGACCGCCGCATTCTTTTCATATGCCTCCTGAGCGAATATCTGAAGTCTCTTATCTATGGTAAGCACAACGGTGTTGCCCTGGCGGGGTTCCTTTGTAAGCTCCGCCGAAACGGTATTGCCGTTATTATCAAGGGTATATGTCATTTCGCCGTCGGTTCCGCGGAGATACTCTTCATAGAGCTTTTCTATTCCGCTTTTTCCGACATAATCGTTGTACGAGTATCCTTTATCCTTAAGCTCTTTCCAGTCC
>CAKRVQ010000038.1 GCA_934408795.1 uncultured Eubacteriales bacterium | reverse complement strand
CACGATCTCAAACTCCCGCTGCTTGGGTGTAAGGTCGGGATATTGATCCTCAAGCTGCTGACTTGTGATGAAGAAGACATCTCTTTCTATCTCATCAGTCAGCTCGGGATATTTTTCCCTCACCTTTTCCTTTGTAAGTGCGACCGCCTCTACTATCTTTCTCACAGTGTCCTTCAGATATTCCTCATTGCGGTCTTTTTCGGTTATGACCTTCTCCCAATCCCACTGGTCGACATATATGGAATGGAGGTTATCCATATCGTCGTCGCGGCGGATGGCGCTCATATCGGTGTAAAGTCCTTCTCCCGGCAGAAATCCGTAGGTGTGAAGAGCGAGTCTCTTCCATTTTGCGAGGGACTGCACGACCTCTGCGTTCTGACCGCTTTCTTTTATATCGAATTCGACCTTGCGCTCGACGCCGTTAAGATCGTCGTTGACGCCGCTGCCCTGTTCGACAAAAAGCGGTGCGGAGATACGCTCAAGTCCGAGAGCGTTTTTGAGTTCGGTCTGAAAGCAGTCCTTAACAAATTTTATTGCTCTTTGTGTTTCTCTGAGCGAGAGTGCCGAAGAATATCCTTCTTTGATTATCAGTTGTTTCATATTGTTTCCCCTTTCTTTTCGACAGTTTAATGAGAAAAGCCCGCCCGAAGGCACCTTGGTGTGCGCCGACGGGTAAAAAGGACAGGACGGAAAACAAAAAGACCGCCCGCCCGAAATTATAGGGCGAACGGTCACAACCATCCGCGGTACCACCTATATTATGTCCGAAAAAGACACATCTCTTTCTCCGCACATCCTTATTAAAATGTGTCTCTTACAAGCTGCCGATAATCGCAAAGATGCGGTATCACAAGGTGCTTGCGATCACAAGATCCGCGGTCGCAACCTGTCTGCAATCTCTGCGCCCGATCGGCGGGACACATATGACGGAGATCGGACTTAACGCGCCCGAACGGCACAGTCTACCGAAGCCTTATAGGCGGCTTTTTCGGTGTGCGGCTCCGAAGTGTTATTCACGCAAACATTACCGCGGGTTCCCAGCATTCCCCGCTCTCTTCGGGCACGCTTTTGCGCTACTTCTCTTCATCAAGGCTTTTGAAAAATTATAATTCGTGTGATCGTTTTTGTCAATGCTTTTTTTCAAGGCTGATGAGCAGGACGGTCACATCGGCGGGGCTGACACCCGAGATGCGCGATGCCTGACCGATATTTGCGGGGCGCACCTTGTTGAGCTTTTCGACCGCTTCAAGCCGCAGTCCCTTTACCGAAGAATAGTCGATATCCGAAGGAATGAGCTTTTGCTCAAGCTTTTTTATCTCTTCGATCTTGTGAAGCTGGCGGTTGATATATCCGCTGTACTTTATTTCGATCTCTACCTTTTCTTTTACATCGTCGGGGAGGTGCTCGCGTTCTCGGTCGAACGGTTCAAGATCATCGTACTTTACTTCGGGTCTCCTTATGAGATCGGATATTCTGACTCCCGTCGTCACCGGTGCGGCACCTAGTCTTGTCAACAGTTCGTTCAGTCCTGCCGAGGGCGGAAGGAATGTTGCTTCAAGTCGTTCGACTTCGGCGTTCTTTTCGGCTTTGCGGTTGAGAAACGCTTCCCATTCCGCATCGCTTATAAGTCCGTTTTCCCTTCCCGTCGGCATCAGCCGCTCATCCGCATTGTCCTGCCGCAAAACAAGTCTGTATTCGCTTCTTGATGTCATCATACGATATGGGTCGGTGCATCCTTTGGTTACAAGATCATCTATAAGGGTGCCGATGTAAGAGCCGGATCGGGAGAGTATCATCGGCTCAAGTCCCTTGACGCTTCGGGCGGCGTTGATCCCGGCGACAAGTCCCTGAGCCGCCGCCTCCTCATACCCCGATGAGCCGTTGAACTGACCTGCTCCGAAAAGTCCCTTTGCCGATTTCGCTTCAAGCGAGGGGGTGAGGCAGAGCGGGTCGACACAGTCATATTCAATGGCATAGGCGTTACGCGTGATAACGACATTTTCAAGACCTTTTATAGTCTTGTAGAATTCCACCTGCACCTCTTCGGGCAGGGAAGAGGACATCCCCTGGAGATACATCTCTTCGGTGCTTTCTCCGCAGGGCTCGATAAAGAGCTGATGACGGGGCTTGTCGGCAAATCTTACAATCTTGTCCTCTATGCTCGGACAGTATCGCGGGCCCACGCCCTCTATCACACCCGAATAAAGAGGCGAACGGTCGAGGTTCCTCAATATCACCTCTTTGGTGCGGTCGTTTGTATATGATATGTAACACTTTCCCGAATTATTAACGGTCGACGGATCGGTGGAATAGCTGAACGGCGTTATTTTCGGATCGCCCGGCTGTTCCTCAAGCTGCGAGGTGTCAACGCTGCTTCTCAGCACTCTGGCGGGGGTGCCGGTCTTGAATCTGCGGAGACTAAGACCGTATTTTTCCAGCGACTCGGAAAGCTCGGCGGCGGCGAGTGTCCCGTCCGGACCGCTTTCATAGTTAACCTCTCCTACATAGATTCTGCCTTTGAGGAAGGTTCCCGTCGCAACAATTACCGTTTTTGAGCGGTAGTCGGCGCCGAGCTTTGTTATCACATGCCAGATGCCGTCCGTGTTTTCAAGATTCGTAATCTCAGCCTGTTTTATTTCAAGGTTTTCCTGAAGCTCCATTGTGTGCTTCATATATGTGCTGTAGGCTCTTCTGTCTATCTGAGCCCTCAAAGAATGTACGGCGGGACCCTTACCGAGATTAAGCATTCGGTTCTGCAGGGTGTTTTTGTCCGCTGCTTTTGCCATTTCTCCGCCGAGCGCGTCTATTTCACGCACAAGGTGACCCTTTGCGGTGCCCCCGATCGAAGGGTTGCAGGGCATATTGCCTATCCAATCGAGATTTATGGTAAAGCAGACTGTTCTGCAGCCCATTCTCGCCGCTGCGAGAGCGGCTTCTATCCCTGCGTGTCCCGCACCTATAACGGCAACATCATAGCTGCCTGCATCATATGTTTTCATATCCATCGCCCGTTTGTTATTTCCCTTTGCTTTTTGATCATTTCGGTCTTCTGTTATCGGGTCGGAGCCGCTCTGCCGAACGATTCGCATACCCGAGATTCTTGACTTACCCGATGACGCGCCTTGCGGTCCTGCCGTCTTTTCGGGTACTTATCCTTGCCGAACGGCACGACGCGACGCACCGCGCTATTTTCCCACGCAAAACTTTCTGAACACTTCGTCTGCGACCTCAACGGTCACCGATTCACCCGTCAGTTCGTTTATCGCCTCTATTGCCGAGTCGATACAGGTGCCTGCGGCATCGACGGTAATTCCCGCTGCGAGGGTACTTTGCGCCGCGCGCACTTCTTTAAGCGCCTTTTCGGCAGAGGAGCGCTGGCGCTCGCTTGTGAAGGTGACCTCGCTTCCGTCAAGTCCCGCGGCTCCGCAAACCTCTTCGATCTGCTTTTGAAGCATTTCAAGTCCCGTGCCGTTTTTTGCCGACATTCTCACCGTGGGGAATCCTTCGAATTGTTTCGTGCCTTCGGGTTCTGCCACATCGGTCTTGTTTATCACCGCGATCGTTTTACGGTCTTTAAGGGTGCCGAGCAGTTTTTCCTCATCATCGGTAAGCGCTCTGCCTGCATCGGTGACGAATATTATCAGTTCCGCCGCGTCGATCGCCTTTTTCGAACGCTCCACGCCGATCCTTTCGACTGCATCGTCCGTATCCCTTATACCTGCGGTGTCGGAAAGACAAAGCTTTATATCCCCTATGCGGACGGTCTCTTCGACCACATCGCGGGTGGTTCCCGCTATATCGGTGACTATGGAACGGTCTTCGCCCGTCAACAGATTCATAAGGGTTGATTTACCCACATTGGTGCTTCCGACTATTGCGGTTCTGACACCTTCTCTGAGCACCTTGCCGGCATCGTAATTCGATATCATTGAACAGAGTGCACCCTCCGCACGGCTGAGCATTTCGGGGAGCTTGTCTATCCCGCTGAAGGAGGGTTCCTCGTCCGGAAAGTCGGTGAATGCCGTAACGGTGGCGGCTGCAAAGACCAGTTCCGCTTTTATGTCCGCAAGCCTGCGGGCTATCGCGCCGTCGGCTGCGGCGCGCGCGGCTCTCAATTGACGCTCTCCTTCCGCAGATACGATCTCCATGACCGATTCGGCTTCGGAAAGATCCATTTTACCGTTTAAAAACGCCATTTTGGTAAACTCGCCCGCACCCGCAAGGGCTGCACCTGCGTCAAGCAGGGCACGCAGGGTTGCGGATGTCACATAGTCGCCGCCGTGTACCGTGATCTCGACGGTATCTTCACCCGTATAACTGTGCGGCGCTCTGAAAACGAGCGCGACCGCGTCATCGATATCACCGTTTTTACCAGACACTCTTCCGTATCTTGCGGTATATCCCTTTATACTTTTAAGACTTTCACCCGAATGACAATTAAAAACCGAATCAGCAATATCTATCGCACCTTCTCCGGAAATGCGAACCGTTCCGATACCGCCTTTCCCGCGCGGGGTGGATATAGCCGCAACCGCCCTGTATCCCGTAATCATTCAACTCCCGAACAAAAGTAGACTGTCGGATCGGCATGCCCGCGGCTTGCCGCCCGTGCCGATCATTTGTATCACAATTTTATCACAATAAAGTAAGTACTGCAAGACTCAAAGCTCGGACAAAAAACAATAAATCGACTAATTTCCGGTTTTTAGCGCCCCGGTAAAGCAATTTATCGAATAAACTTAATAAAGTTAAGAAAAAACGAAATATTCTTAATTAAATTTCTCTTGACAACTGATTGATTTAATATTATTATATTACCATAAATTTTTAATATCAACTACCGATTAAGAAAGGGGAAACCAGAAATGGCAATAAAAAATGAATACCTCAACCGCGTCCTTGAAGATGTAAAGAAGCGCAACGCCGGCGAGCCGGAGTTCCTGCAGGCGGTAACAGAGGTTCTTGAATCACTCGAGCCGGTCGTGGAGGCAAACCCCAAGCTTCAGGAGTACGGCGTTATCGACCGTATAGTAGAGCCTGAGAGGCAGATCATTTTCCGTGTTCCGTGGGTTGACGATAACGGAAAAGTTCATGTGAACCGCGGATTCCGCATTCAGTTCAATTCGGCTATAGGACCCTACAAGGGCGGTCTTCGCCTGCATCCTTCCGTAAACGCATCTGTCATCAAATTCCTCGGATTTGAGCAGATATTCAAGAACAGTCTTACAGGTCTTCCCATCGGCGGCGGCAAGGGAGGCTCAGATTTCGATCCCAAGGGCAAGTCGGATATGGAGATCATGCGCTTCTGCCAGTCGTTTATGACCGAGCTTTCGAAGCACATCGGCGCGGATACCGATGTTCCCGCGGGCGACATAGGCGTCGGCGGAAGAGAGATCGGCTTCCTTTACGGTCAGTATAAGAGACTCCGCAACGAGTTCACCGGTGTTCTTACCGGAAAAGGCCTTACTTACGGCGGCTCGCTTGCCCGTACAGAGGCGACCGGATACGGTCTCTGCTACTTCGCCGAGGAGATGCTCAAATGTATGAAGGATGATTCCTTCAAGGGCAAGACCGTTGTTATTTCAGGTTCGGGAAATGTTGCGATTTATGCATGTGAGAAAGCCACCGCTCTCGGCGGCAAGGTGGTTGCACTTTCCGATTCTAACGGATATGTCTACGATGAAAACGGCATAGACCTCGCCGTTGTGAAGCAGATAAAGGAAGTAGAGCGCGGACGCATCAAAGAATATGCCGAGCGCGTGAAGGGTTCCGTTTATCACGAGGGCTGCCGCAATATTTGGACTATCAAATGCGATATCGCACTTCCCTGTGCAACACAGAACGAGCTTGACGCAGAGTCTGCAAAGGCGCTTATCAAGAACGGCGTAATTGCGGTCGCAGAGGGCGCGAATATGCCTTCGACTCCCGAAGCAATTGAGATTTTCAAGGAAAACGGTATTCTTTTCGCACCTGCAAAGGCATCCAATGCCGGCGGAGTTGCAACATCCGCTCTTGAAATGTCTCAGAACTCCATGCGTTACAGTTGGACATTTGAGGAAGTTGATGCTAAGCTCAAGGGAATAATGGTCAACATATTCCATAATGCTTACAACGCAGCCGAGAAATACGGTCATAAAGGCGACCTTGTCATGGGTGCAAACATTGCCGGATTTGAAAAGGTTGCGGACGCCATGCTTGCTCAGGGCGTTGCATATTGATTGTTACTGAGTAAAAAAGATCTGTCAACGGCTATCCTCGATCGACTTGATTGTACTTTATTTGTCTTGAGTCGATTTGACCGCCGCAAGCAGTCCGAAACCGCATCGAACCGTTTTTAAGCCCGAATCGCCTTTGTCTTTATGCCGAAGTTATATCGGACAGCTCTTTTAAATGAAAGTGCGCGGCGGTCGGGTCGGGTCGGGTGCGGCGCGATGCGCCGGCGCAGAGCTTTTGATAACTGAATAATACTGCCGAAAAAAGGGAACCCGAATTTATAAAACGGGTTCCCTTTTAGTTTGTTCTGCCGCTCACTCTCTGCGGGGGCAGGGAAAGGGCGGTGTCGGCGATGAGACTTTCGGGCGGGAGCCGCGCCGCGCCGCGCCGCCGACGACGGCGCGGCAAACGGGCGAAAAGCGGCTATGCAGGACCGAGCAATACAATAGTGCCGATAGTTGCCGTAGGCGGGGGAGCACCGCTTGGTATCGCCCGTTAAGGCGGCGCATTCGCGCCGCCGCGGCTCCCGCCCTTACACAGATGCCGTTCATCTGTCTTTCGACCTAACACCGCGCCTTCTTTCCATACACAGCAGCTGCCACCGCTGCCGCTGACCTTGTCGGCATTATCGCTGCCGTCTCGGTTTTTCCCCGGTTGCAATGCGGCTTTTGCCACGGCAGCAACAAAAGCGCGGCGAAAATTTTAGGTGTGGGCGGAAAATTCGGCCGTATATATCCGATTGTGTATAATATGCACTCTTTTTTACTTGTGCACCTGTAGGTTTATCGGTTTTTCACAAACCGACAAAAAATGCAAAAACCCTATTGACTTCGCTACTTTAAAGTGCTATACTACCGTCATAACAAAAGAAAGGAAGCAGCCGCAATGATGAGAACGATCGCAAATGCATATCGTTTTGCTACCGCATATTACTTTATGCCGGTGTTCTATTCTTTTGCGCGTTTTTACTTTTATTTTATCAAAAGTAAACATAAGTTCCTTTCAGAACCGAGCCTGATCGCTTAAGATCATATCTGCTTTGAATCGTTATAAACAAAGCGGGCGGTTTCAAAAGGAACCGCCCGCTTTTTTATTTAAAAACAAGTCCGCCCGCGGGCGGACAATAAAAGAAAGAGGTTTTCAATATGAAGAAGAGAAAAACAACGGCGCGTATAGCAGCTGCGGCTCTTGCACTTGTGACCGCGATCGGACTGTGCTCCTGTTCCGGCGGAGCAGGAGGCGGAAGTGACACGGGCACAAAGACATATACCGTCGGTATTTGCCAGTTGGCTCAGCATCCGGCGCTTGATGCCGCCACCAAGGGCTTCAAGGCGGCACTGGTCGACAAGTTGGGCGACAAGGTAAAGTTTGACGAGCAGAATGCTTCGGGAGAAACTCCGAACTGCAACACGATCATCAATAGCTTTATTTCCAAGAATGTCGACCTCATACTTGCCAATGCGACTCCCGCACTTCAGACGGCTGCCTCGGCAACCGAGGACATTCCGATCCTCGGCACTGCGGTAACAGAATACGGCTCGGCGCTTAACATCGCCGACTTCAACGGAACCGTAGGCGGCAATGTCTCGGGAACCAGCGATCTTGCTCCGCTTTCCGATCAGGCAAAAATGTTCAAAGAACTTCTCCCCGATGTAAAGACCGTGGGGCTCCTTTACTGCTCAAGCGAGCCTAACTCGCTTTACCAGGTAAAGGTCATCGCCGATGAGCTTAAGAAGCTCGGCATTGATTCACAGCAGTTTGCTTTCTCGGACGGAAACGATCTTGCCGCCGTAACAACCGCTGCTATCGGCAAGTGCGATGCTTTGTATGTTCCTACCGATAATACCGTCGCTTCGTCGACCGGAATAATCGACGGTATCTGCCGTCCCGCAAAGGTACCGGTCATTGCGGGTGAAGAAGGAATCTGCAGCGGATGCGGAATCGCCACCCTTTCGATCAATTACTACGACCTCGGATACACCACGGGTCTTATGGCTGCAAAAATACTCACCGGCGAAGCAAAGATCTCCGAGATGC
>CAKRVQ010000037.1 GCA_934408795.1 uncultured Eubacteriales bacterium | reverse complement strand
AGACCGACGGAAAGATCAATGCAATATAAACTACCATAAGCGGTGCAAATTCAAAGGCAAATGTTATAACGGCGACCGGCAGGAACAACCAAAACATTATTTTCATATATGTCGAATCATAAACCGCCTGACCGTAATACCCATCGCAGTTGCTGCAGCGGGCAAAGCAAAAAAACCGCGGGAGTTTCTTATCTCTCGCACGCCCGGCATCATGATGATAATCTACTCTTTTTCCGCACCATGGGCATCGTTCTCTGTTCATGCATCCGTCTCCCCTGTTATCTGTGTCCGACCGGGACGATACGCAATCAGACGGACAGGTTGTGAAGTGTTGATCTTCACGGTAATAATAGTCCTTTTCGATCCATAATACAATTACAAAACTGTAACACTTCTCAGTTTTGTAAGTAAGTACAATATTCTCCGATGATGTTCGTCACCTTCGACAGAGTCGCGTTCTGTTTTTCGGCAAATGACGACATATTTCGACACAGATTGGGTATGGGAAGGCGGACAGAGGCATCTTTTCCGAAATGCGTGCGTATGTCGATATTTCGGGAGCGAAACTATATTTCTGTCGTGTGTATCAAGAAGCGGCTTATGGTTAAGCTGACCGCAACACGGCGGGCAATGCATATCAATAACGGTCGTTATGACAGATAAAAAAGTGAGCGCGCCCGTCGGAGCGCGGAATGTGCTCCGGTGGGCGCGCGGTGCGGTCGGTTGCCGCGATCGGCATAACCTATATTCAAAGCTTACGGGCATAAATGTACCCGCCGCGCACGGTGCGGCGGGTGAGCTGATTGCGACCGACCGCAGACGGCGATCGGCGGTTATTCTATTCGGTAATTCCTTTATCGGAGGCAGGCGCCCTTTTGTTACGAAAATAAGACACTATGCCTATTGATATATAGATTGCGATAAGCACTACTGCCGATACCGACAGTATGACGGCAATGTTTTTTATTACCGCAAGGCAGTATCTCAGATAGTCGGTCACCAGATAATATAGGGCGGTCTTTGCAACCGGGATCCTGTCTATATACCCGTTTCTTATCACGACAAAATGCGCTGCCCAAAACACGACCGCGTTTGTAAGAAGTGAGATCGACATATAGTACAATGCGTCTCTTCTCCTAACCTGAAGGAAAAAAGTAAACACTGCAAACAAGACCAATACGACCGCACAGGCGATCGCTGCAGAGACCAGCAGAGTATTCACTCTGTTAAGTGAGCTTATGACCGTCGGCATAAATCTGACCTTGACTGCACTGTTGTAATCATCCATACAGTAATCTACAAGGTCATTTATGTTTTTCTCAAGCTCTTCGTCGGATATCAGGTGTGCATCATGTCCTTTTGCATATTGTTCGACGATATCATACACCCGATTTCGCAGATCTGTATTTTCGGTCGTAGTTTCATCCGCATATGACTGTCTGAAGTACTCTTTTGTGTCACTCAGCACCAATTCGGGGGTCACAAGCGCCAATAGCTCTTCGCGGTCTTCGACACCGCATATAGAAGCAAGGTTATCCCACTTACCTTTGATCTCATCGCTGAGCATGGTTGTGTAATCTGTATTATTCAATGATCTGTATACGGTGTTCTCATCCAAAAGAGTGCACTTTAAAAGCGCCACGATGCAAATGGCAAAGATCACAACAGCTGAAAACAATGAGAGTATCATTGATATGATAACGGCAGGGACTCTTTTTTTCATTGCGATACCTCCCCATCCACTATCATCGGTCCGGACACATAATCTGCACACACAAAATATCTCATCTTTACGCTGCCGAACGCCGTTCTTTGGTAATAGCAGGTATACAGTACCACATTTTCATCCTCGCGTGAGAGATCAAAAACCGTTTTGTCGTCAGCAGCATTTACACCTGCATATGACACTTTGTAGACATACGAACCGTATGTCGTTGCTATCTTGATGTAGTCGCCGGCTTTGACATTATGAAGATTAGCAAACTGTCGGTTTATATGAGCGCATATCAGGGTGGTGCCGCCGTAACCGATTATTCTGCTTCCGATATACTGACCTGCCCCTCTCGCAATAGCGGTCTCGGTATCACCGTAAACCAGCGGACAGTCAATAGGTCCTGAGTCGATCGTGATATGTCCGTATACTCTTTCATATGTCGGGAAGGTCACATCTTTAATATTTACCGTTCCGCTATCCTTTGCGGAAGGTTCGAAAATGTTTTCGGCATCATTGTTAGAAGGCTGCTCCATAAACAGGACCTGTCCGTATCCTATCACATTTCCTACGGTCTGATTCAGCGCCAGGAGTGTTACAAGTACTATTACAAGAGCAAAAGCCAATGGGGACAGTACCATCCCCACTGGCTTCATTACCGCACTTATGATGCTGCCGGAACTGCGTTTCGGCATATTACTTTACAAGAAGACCTTTCTTCTTGGACACTGCAAAGAGAACGACCGCTCCGCAGATGACCACTACGGCAACAGAACCGCACACAGCGGCTGCAGTGATCGGGAAATCCTGACCTGTAGTCTTTACGACCGGGGTATTGGTAAATATGACTTCGTTCTGGGCATCTTTGATTATTACCTTGTTAGCGGATGCATCATAGGTAAGAGTCGCCGAAACGGCAGCGCATGCTTCCTGACCGAGCTCAAGGACCTTCTTCTTGGATGCAGTGTCCATAAGCTTAAGATCATAGGTGGCTCCCTTGAAGTTCTGACCGTCAGCCTGAGCCTTAACGATAGCCATTCCTTCATCTATCTTAGCGAGGATAGTATCCTTCTGCTCGGCAGTCATATCAATATTGTTGAAGTAATTCTCAACACTGTTGATATACTCGGTGGGGATGCTGAAAGACCAGCCGTTGGCGCCGATAACCTTCGAATTTTTAAGCTTGTCAAGCACAGCCTTTTCGTTATCATTGAGACCGCCGGCAGCGCTTACCGACATACACATAACAACGGCAAGTGCGACGGCAACTATTGCTGAAAATATTTTCTTCATAGGTCTTACCTCCGTATGATTTTCTACCTTAACAGTTTATCACAAAAAAACAGGTGTGTCAATACTCGGCCGATGGTTTTTATTTGGCAAATCGCACAGTTTTAAGTGCTTGCTTTTGTGAATTGTTCAAACTTTACTGTTCTGTTATGCCTCGATTCCGAACACCGATACCGTCAAATATTTTTGTTGCATACCGTATTAAGGCAGCAGCTTTCGCAGTGTGCCTTTCTTGCGGTACACACGCTCCTGCCGTGTATTACCGCACGGTGGCAGAAATTATTTGACCTGTCCGGAGGCAGCAAAGCACGCATTTCCTTTTCAACCTTCAAAGGGTCGGCGGTATCCGTAAAGCCCATTCTTCGGCAAAGACGGATAAAATGGGTATCGGCGACGACCGCAGGTCTGCCGTAAATATCGCCGCAGACAAGGTTTGCGGTCTTTCTTCCGACTCCCGGTAGGGTTACGAGTTCTTCTATTGTATCCGGGACCTTTCCTCCGAAACGCGAAACCAATCCCTTGCCTATTCCGACAAGATCGGCTGCTTTGGTTTTATACAATCCGCAGGTCTTTATAAGTTCCTTGACTTCGGACACATCTGCCGACGCAAGGCTTTCGGCATTCGGAAATCTCTTAAAAAGCGCAGGCGTCACAATGTTTACACGCGCGTCCGTACACTGTGCCGAGAGCCGTGTCGCTATCAAAAGCTGATACGGGTCGGTATAATTCAATGAGCACGCGGCGTCGGGGTATTCCTTTTCAAACAGTTCGACTGCTTTATATGCTCTTTCACGCTTCTTCTTTTCGCTTTCCTTCATTTTGAGCTTTTTCCTTTCAAAAGCGGTGATATTTTTTTGTATATGAGGAGCGTAATTACAGAGTCCGCAAGTCCCTTTACCAGAGTGAACGGTGCATTAAATATCATGATCGCCGTTGTGAGGTCGGAGATCGAAGGCATTACCGTGCGGTACATTGAAAGGATAACATCGTTTGAAAGACCGAGAACGGTTCCGTAAAGGGGATACACAAGCAGTCTGTTTGACAGAATGCAAAACACCGCTGCCGCCGCACTTGCCGCAAACGACGCTGTTACAGCGCCGGTACGGGTCTTTTTATGCTTGTATATGATCCCCGCTGTAACCGCATAGACGCAGCCTATCAAAAAATTGCTCAATTCGCCTATTCCTGCCGTGGAGGATACAGTAAGATGCAAGAGGTTCTTGACAAAGCATATGATCGCTCCGTAAGCAGGTCCCATTGAAAAGGATCCGATGATTGCGGGAAGGTCCGAAAAATCAAATTTTATGAATTCGGGCATAAGCGGCACGCTGAATTCAAGCAGCATAAGTATAAACGATAAAGCTGAAAGAACGCCTGTAACGGCGATAAATCGTGTGTTCTTTACCTTAATTCTCAAAATAACCACTCCTTGGCATAATGCAGTGTCTTCGCTTTCAGCAGCACTAGGCATCGGCCGTCGTTCTATATTTCCTCAAAGAAAAACATATCGCGGCGGTGCACTTCCGATCGCGGTGCTGAGTAATTATAACACTGCCCGCTCGGGTTTGTCAACGGCACGGATATTGATTCGGGGTTTGCGGAAAAATGTCGATTTTTGTCACACTTTTGTCACTTATATGTGTTATAATTACATTGTAATATAAACCAAAGTCGGTATCGCGTCCGCCTGCGGCGTTGTCCCTGTCTGCAAGTTTTATAGCCGAGTTTTCATATCAGACCGCAGACAAGCATAAAATAAACAAGGACCGCATGCAGCACTGTTATCAGCGGCAGACCCGCCATAAACCTTTTCTTTTTTGTTTTATGGCGGATGATCTTCATCGTGATATACATAGAGAGTGCCCCTCCGACCGCAGCAACCGCAAGCAGTGTTTTTTCGGGTATTCTTTCGCCTTTTCTTTCGGACGAGCGTTTGTCCGCCACGGTAATGACCGCCGCAAGCAGCGATACGGCGGCATAAAAGATGACGAGGATAATATCGGGATTCATTTATTGATCTCACCTGCAATTCGACTCGGTATCGGTTTGTACATAAGTTCGGAAAGAATATGTTTCCGCGGCATTTTTCGGAGCATAAACGGCACTGTTATTCGGCTTAGTACACAGTGATCGCGCCGACGCTTAAATCGGTTTTTTACTCTTGATTTGGAGTTACTTATAATATATAATATAGTAATATGCGGACGACCGTTTTTCAAGGGTTGTTTTTAACGCGGGAGGTGCCATGAAAAAGTTATTGCTTGCCTTGACGGCTGTTATTTCCGTTGCCGCTCTTCTTTTTTGCGGCTGCACTGCGGATAATACCCGCAGCACCCTGCCGCTGCCCGTACCCAAAAGCAGCGGTTCGTCGTCGAACGAATCCGAGGCGGACGATTCCTCGGTCGAAAACGGCACCCTATCCCCTATCCCATCCGATGAGATATCTTCTGCGGGATCCGAGACATCATCTGCGGCGTCTTCCCTATCCGATAAGAACGGCGGGGCGGTAAAGAGATCCTCTGTTACATTTAAGGCGGTGTGGATAGAGTACACCGATTCGCTTTTTTCAAAAACCAATCGCGAGTTATTTACAAAGACCGCGCTTGAGAAGTTTTCAAAAATCAAATCAAGCGGTTTTAACGCCGTCATCCTTCATGTGAGGGCAAACGCCGATGCGGTTTATAAATCAAGCTATTTCCCCTATTCAGCCCACCTCACGGGCAAACAGGGCACCGATCCCGGTTTTGATCCGCTCGAAATTGCCGTAAAGATCGCGCACGATGTGGGTCTTGAGATACACGCCTGGGTCAATCCCTACCGAGTGTCGGCGGCAAGTGACGACATAAACAGTCTTTGCGAGAGCAACATTGCAAGGATTTGGAGAACGGACGGCAACAAAGAGACCGACAGTTATGTGATCCCGTGGGGCGGAAAGTTGTACTTCAATCCGTCATGCCCCGAGGTGCAAAAGCTTGTTCTGAACGGAATTCGGGAAATACTCGACAATTACGAGGTAGACGGCATTCATTTCGACGATTACTTCTACCCTTCCTCCGATGTAAACTTTGACATAGGCAGCTACGCAAAGTATTGCAGGAAAACGGCTTATCCGATGAGTCAGGGAGACTGGAGGAGAGCAAATGTCGACACATTGGTCTCCGCCGTTTACAGGTTGGTAAACAGTTACGGAAAGTATTTCGGTATCAGTCCCGCCGCGCCGATATCGAAGGATAATTCCGACCGCAATTACAATCAGTACTTTATAAATGTAAAAAAGTGGATGGCGAACAAGGGCTATATCGACTACATTGCGCCGCAGCTTTATTTCGGTTATGAGCACAAGCTTGCATCCACAAGGTTCGATGTGCTGCTCAAAGCATGGAGCGAGACCGAAAGGCTGGATTCCGTCAAGCTTTACATAGGTCTTGCCGCTTACAAGGTCGGTCTGAAAAACGATGCCGATCTTACGGAATGGGCGGATAAGGACGACATTCTCAAGCGTGAGTATGAGGATTGCACCGAATCCACCGCCGACGGAATCATAATGTACAACTATTCTTCGATGTTCAGTCCTCTTGAACTGAACACCGCCCAAAGAAACAATTTGCTCAGTATAATGAACGAGGAATGATAAAATGTCTCAGTATGTAAACCGAAACAGAAAAAGGCGTCCGGGCAGACGGCGCAGGATCAAAAAAAGCTTTCTTCTCTTTGCGGGATTATGTGTTGTCTTGGTTGCCGCCGCTGTTTTCGTGTCGGTAAAGTATATTTTCGGGAACAACGTGCCCGTTGACGCATCGTCCTCCTCTTCCGTATCTAACGCTTCGGGCGGAGAACAGGTCTCATCCGGAAATTCCGAGAGCACGCCCTCGTCGACCAGCTCGGTCTTTGCTCCGGACACTTCGAAAATGCCCGAAAGCAGCAGCATTTCCTACGCTTCAATAAATGTCGCTCCCGGTTTTGAAACAAGTCCTCTGGGCGGCAACTATATCGATGTAGGCAACAAGTATGTCTGCGAAGTGATAACCTGGGAAGCCGAGACATTTGACGGGAAGACAAAGGATGACAATTCAAAGCCGACAAACACACCGCTGCCCGTCGGAACGGTGGACTATTGCTACGGCACCGTTTTTGATAACGGAAAGGGCAGAAATGATACGACCTATCGCAACTGGGCAACGCTCAGGAGCGGCAAACGCATATATCATGAGTCCCTCAAAAGGCAGCGTTCCAAGATATACAATGTATCCGACTACGGAACGCTTCCCGAGACCAACAATGTCAGAATAGCCTCGGGCGGCGTCTCATCGGACGGTAGATACACGGTCCTCAAGCTTGCCGTCGACTGGAAGGCTCCGTTTACGCTCGATCTGCTTCCTCAGAATTATCACTCGACATCCAACAGTTCAAGGGATTACACGGTCGATACCGTAACATATACATATGTGGACATAACCTTCTGCTATTCGGCAAAGACAGAAATAGGAGATGTCGCCAACCTCAATCTTGACGGGACCATATTCAAGAGTGCGGAATGGAAGAAAAACGCCTCAGACTACACTCTCAGGCTCTATCTTAAAAAGACAGGAGGATTCTACGGATGGTATGCCGAGTATGATTCGGCTGGAAATCTTGTGTTCAACTTCCTCAACCCCAAAAAGGTCACGACCGACGCAAACGGCAATGTCAACTTCAACGGTGCACGCATCTACATAGATGTCGGTCACGGCGGAATGGACTCAGGTGCTTCGGGCGGCGGATATAACGAATCCGAAAGAAACCTTGCGCTTGCAAAAGCGCTTGAAAAGCGTCTTAAAGAAATGGGCGCAACGGTCATTATGTCCAGAACCGGCGACACATATATGGAGGCATACGACAGTATGCAGCGACTGCGTGATGCAAAAGCTGATTTTGCGGTCTGTATACATCACGACTCCGAGAGCGGAGGTCATTCAAGCGGATTCAGCGCTTTCCACTACTCGGTATTTTCCAGCCTTGCTGCCGTCGATATCAGAAATGCCACTGCAGCGGCGGGACTTTACAGTAATGTCAACCGGGTCAAATGGCATTATTACTTCACGGCGAGGGTCGCCTACTGTCCCACCGTACTTACCGAGAACGGATTTATGTCAAGCAGTACCGACCTTAAAGTCATAGGCGACAACAACAAGCTGAGCGCGAGGGCGAATGCCCTTGCCAACGGCATCGCAACATACTTTAAGAGAAACGGCTGACTTTAGGCCGGTTCGTATTTATTATCGTTCGCCTAAGTCGTACCGTTAAGTCGCAGCGCGGGTCAATACACAAA